>CAZBKU010000065.1:0-12184 GCA_964492585.1 uncultured Thermoplasmatales archaeon
CGTTCGAGTAGACGACCGACGCGCCGGGCCTGGAAGGAGCCCAGCTCGAGATGGATCGTGAAGGCCCAGGCACCGGCCAGGGCGGCCAGGAACCCGACCCCACCGAACCGGTGGACGGGGCCCAGGAAGGGCAGCACCAGCAGGCCAAGCCCCAGGTAGCCGATCCAACCCCCGGAAGAAGCCACCGAGAGGACCCCGCCGATCAGGGCACCGACCAGGATCAGGGCCCAGAGGAGCACGGCCACGTCCTGGCCGAGGACCTGGCCCGGTGGCGGGTTGGCCACGACAGCGGCCGCCAGGATGACCAGGAGCGTGACGATCTGCAGGGGCTTGGGCTTCATGCCACGACCTCCATCTTCTCTTCCAGGTGGTCGGGTTGGACGACGTCCACATCGAACCCTCGCAACCCGTCCAGGACGGCCTCCCGGCCGGCCCGGAGCGCCTGGGCCTCGGCGGGACCCAACCCCTCGAGGTCCGGCAGCGGTGGGGCCACGGCCAGCACGATCAGGTCGTGGGCTAAGAGGGTGGCCACGCTCTCCAGGATGGTGGGATCGTCGAGCATGGGAGAGAAGAGGATCACGGGGGTCCCCTCGACCAGGCGGGGGAGGATCTCGCCGATGGCGTGGGACAAGGGCTCATCACCGCTGGGTTCCCACATGGCCAGGGTCTCCAGGGTCTCATTGACGACACGGTCCGGGGTCCCGGGGCGGACCTGGTGGATCCCGTCGCCGTAGACGAACGTCCGCGGCACGTCTCGCTTCCCGAAGAAGTCCTCGATGAGGGTGGCCACGGCCCGGCTGACCTGCACGAACGGTGTGGCGTCCTCGGGGCCGATGTGCGTGATCGCGCGGCCGTCGATCAGGAACGTGATCTCGGTGCTGGTGGTCCGCTCGAACTGGTTGACCATGAGGTCGCCGGTTTTGGCGCTGGCCTTCCAGTTGATCGCCCGGTACACATCCCCGGGCACGTACTCCCGCAGCCCGTAGAAGTCGAACCCGTCGCCGGGCTGGTTGACGGCGTAGTCGCCCTGGAAGTTCTGGAACGTGGAGACGACCGGTTCCAGATCGTCGACCGGGCCTTTGGCGGGCATGACGATGAGCTGGCTGGGTTCGTAGACCACCTGCTCGTCGTGGTAGAGCCCGTAGGGATCCTCGAGCCGGACCTCCAGGGGCCCGATGTCGTAGACACCCATCAGGGGCGTGCTGATCTCGATCTCCAGGGTCCGGTCCTCCCCGGGTTCCAGGGCGGCCACGGTGGCCGGGCGTCCCTTGTCGATGGCGCACTGTCGAGGCAAGCGGTCCCTGAGCTCCATGAAGGCGGTCCGGTCGCCCTGGTTGGTGAGGGATGTCGTCACGCCGACCTCGTCCCCCTCGCGGATCCGGTCGAGCTCAAGCTGCCGGGACCCGACCAGGCCGCCCTCGGCACGGAAGACAAGCTGGCTGTAGGTCAGGTGGAGGGCCAAGGCCACGGCCACCAGGAACGGGAACCACTGGGCCGTGGCGACGGCGACCAGGGTGGCCACCAGGGCCAGGGCGAGCAGGATCCGTGCCTTGAGCGACCACACGTGGGACGTCCTCCTAGACCTTGGGCACCGGGACCTCGGCCACGATCTCCTCGAGGATCTCCTCGGCAGGGATCCGTTTGATCCGGGCTTCCGGCTTGAGGATCAACCGGTGGCCCAGCACGGGCTCGATCAGGTCCTTGACGTCGTCGGGTGTCACGTAGTCCCGGGCCTTGATGGCGGCCATGGATCGGGAGAGCTTGAAGAGCGCCAGGGTCCCGCGCGGCGAGGATCCGGCGGTGACGTGGTGGTGCTCCCGGGTCCGGACGATGATGTCGCTGATGTAGTGGACCAGGTCCTGGCTGACGTGGATCTCCTCGGTGGCGCGCTGCATCTGACGGATGGCCTTGGGGGTGGAGACCTGCTCGACCGTGAACTCGTCGCTCTTGCGCTTCATCCGCCGCGTGATGATCTCGGCTTCCTCCTCGATGTCCGGGTAGCCCAGGCTCATCTTCATCATGAAGCGATCCATCTGGGCCTCGGGCAGCGGGTAGGTGCCCTGTTGCTCGACAGGGTTCTGGGTGGCCATCACCACGAAGGGCTTGGGCAACGCGTGGGTGGTGCCCTCGACGCTGACCTGCTTCTCGGCCATGGCCTCCAAGAGCGCGGACTGGGTCTTGGGCGAGGCCCGGTTGATCTCGTCGGCCAACAGGAAGTTGGTGAAGATCGGTCCGGGTTTGAAGACGAAGTCCTCCTCGCTCTGGTTGTAGATGTACGTCCCGCCGACATCCGCGGGCAACAGGTCCGGGGTGAACTGGACGCGGCGCATGTCGCAGCCCGTGGCTTGGGCCAGGGTGCTGGCCAGCACCGACTTGCCAAGGCCCGGCATGTCCTCCAGGAGGACGTGGGCCCCCTCGGTGATCAGCGCAGCGATGATCAGCCGGATCTTGTCCTCCTTGCCCACCATGACGGTGGCGACCTCATCGAAGAGCTGGTCGGTCTTGGTGGAGACCCGGCGGGCGAGCTCCTGGTTGCGTTCCGAGGGGACCTCGGCAGCTGTCGAGCGCGCGGTCTGGTCTGATGTCAAGATCTTCTGCCTCCACCTTCCAAGGCCTCAAGGAGGGCTCGGGACCGCGCCTCGATTCCCTCCTGGTCACTTAAGTATTCGCCTGTCTCCAGATGGTCCTCGGCCCGGGCCCTGAGAGCCTCGGGCTCCATGGCGACAAGCTCGGACGCATCGGCTTGGACGTGCTCGCGCACGGCCAGGGCCAACAGCCTGTGCAACCGAGCCTCGGCCTCCTCGGTGGGCACCGGAAGGCGCTGGTCGGTGGCGTGCTCGTGGGTGCCCCAACCTTGGCGTTCGGGCGCCCGGCGGACGAGGACCACGCCCAGCAGGCCGGTGGTGGCCAAGAGCAGGGTCAGGCCGATCGGATCGGTGGTGACCTCGAGCAGGCCCTGGGTGGCCACCTTGAGCGGGGCCAAGCCCCGGTCGGGCCCGTGCCGGGAGGTGTCGACGACCACGACCCCATCGGGGGCTTGGGCAAGCATGGCCTCCAGGAAGGCCTGGTTGTCGTACCCGTCGGCGCGGAGCAGGGAATTGGTGAACAGGCCCGCGTCGGTGGTGACGATCAGGCGGCCCTGGCCAGCCTCGGCCATGCCGGCCACGGTGTGGTTGCCGGCCGGGTCGGTGGCCTCGATCGCCCCGCTCCGGTCGACATCCCGGAAGGCCTCGGCGGTCCTGGCCAGGACCGTGGCCCGGTCGGTGGCGACCTCGAGCACGGTGGCATGGGTGAGCAGGAGCCGGTGGGTGGTGTCGCCCTGCTCGGCGGTGGCCTCCACGAACCCCTGCCCGTAGGGGCTGTCCGGGTCCAGCACGGCCTCGGGTGTGACGTTGAGGCCCAGGGGCTCGGTCAGGGAGGCTGCGCCGCCGGTCTCGTCGAGGATCCACACCCAGGCCCCGCGGTCCAGGTGGTCCTGGAGGGCGGCGGTCTCGCCGTCGGTCAGGCTGCCGGGCACGCCGGGGACCAGCACGAGGCCGACGGGCTCATCCAGGTGCCGGAGGGCCGACTGGGAGGCGAACAGGGTGGTGACCTGGCGGCCGTCGTCCCGGGCGGCCGTGGCCATATCCCGCATGCCCAGGGGATCGGGGCTGTCGACGTCGGCCCCGGGCGAGGGGGCCTGGACGGCGGCCGGCAGGAGCAGGAGGACCAGCAGGGCGATGCCGGCGATCCGCTGGCGGTTCACAGGCTTGCCCCCCGGCGGTAGGGACCGATGGCCTGCTGGATCTCCCGGAGCTTGCTGATGGCCCGCACCCGGTGGCGGGGTCCCAGGGCGTGCTGGGAGTACCGGGCCTGCTCGAAGAGGTCGACGAAGGCCTCCACGTCGTCCTCGGGCAACGGCATGGCTTGTCGTACGGCATCCAGGAACTCCCGGGCCGTGTAGTCAGGCTGATCGAGGAACCCGTAGCTCTCCAGGTGGTCCTGGAGCTTCTTGTAGGCCAGAAGCACGACGGCCTGGTACTCGTTGCCCATCTCGAGGTCGTGGATGAGCTCGTCGACGATCTCCTGGACCTCGCTGACCTGCTCGCGGCGGCGGCGAGCCATGTAGATGGCCGTCCCCACGGCGGCCACGAGGGCCGTGGCCAACAGGGCCGGTACCAGGGGTAGGGCCCCTGGCGTGGCGACCGGGGTGGACGTGGCCACGGCGGCCTCGCGGGTCAGCATCGGGCCGCGGGCGACCACGGTGAGCTCGGCGGTGCCTCCGGTGCCCGGGCTGGCACCGGCCAGGGTCGCGTGCCCGGTCTCGTTGGTCCGGGCTGTGGCGGCCACCGGCTCCTGGTCGCCATCCTCGAGCCAGTAGACGAGGGTCGTGTTGGCCAGGGGACGACCGGCCTGGTCGGTGACCTTGGCGGTGGCCTGGTAGGGGCTGCCGGCCTCGGGGACCTGGTCGAAGGTGACCTCGACGGTGGCCAGGGTGGTGACGGTGACCGTGCCCTCCAACGGGGTGGCGGCGTGGAGGCCCGGTGGGTCGAGGTTGATGACCAGGTCGTGCTGGCCCGGGGGGATCTGTGGCGGTAGCCGGACCGGTAGCTCGAACCGGCCGTCGGTGACGGGACCGGTAGCGACCTCGGTGCCCGCCAGCCGTGCGGTCACCGTCCCGGTCTCGATCGGGGGACCTTGGGCGTCGTAGACCGTGCCGGTGACGGCCACGGTGGTCTCCAGGGGGATCTGGCTGGGGAGCGAGGCCTCCCAGGCCAGGGGCGTGGTGAGGTTCACGGTCCCGGTGGCCTGATCGGGGGCCTGGCTGGCCGAGCCGGGGTAGGTGAGGTTCACGGTGGCGCGGGTGGCTTCGGCGGCCAGATCCCCTGGCAGCAAGAGGGTCACGTTGCCTGAGGCCGTGGTGGTCGCCGTGGCCGTGGCCGCAGGCGTAGCCTGGCCGGGCAGGTGGAGGGCGGCGGTGACCGTCTCACCCGGCAGAGGCTCGCCGTCGGCCGTGGCCAGATGGCCGGTGATCCGTGGGCTGTCCATGGGGGTGTGGACGGTGGCCAAGGTGAGCGTGGTAGGCTCCTTGATCATCAGGGTCCGGTTGACCTCGACCGGGGTCAGGCTGCCACCGAGGTCGCCGGTGTAGGTGACCTGTAGGTCGGCCTGGCCCAGGGGGGCATCCTCGGGAACGGGCAGGGTGGTCTCGAACC
The DNA here is from genome assembly GCA_964492585.1 of uncultured Thermoplasmatales archaeon. Lineage (GTDB taxonomy): Archaea > Thermoplasmatota > SW-10-69-26 > SW-10-69-26 > SW-10-69-26 > CAYXGD01. The sequence goes on from CAZBKU010000065.1 coordinate 5,196, forward strand.
GGCCGTCCTGGTCGGTGAGGACCTGTGCGTCGAGATCCAGCAGTTGGACGAACAGGCCCTCCTGGACGGCGGGGTCGCCCTGGCCGCCTGTGAGCGTGCCTGTGACGTCCACGGTCGTGCCGGGTTCCACGGTGCCCGGCACCGGGTCCAGATCCAGGTGGCCCGGGCTACGGATCGTCAAGGTGATCGGGTGCTGGTCACCGGTGTGGTCCTCGGTGGCCTTGGCGGTCAGGGTGCCGGCGTGTTGACCCCTGGGCAGGTCGGCTGGGAGGGACAGGGTCCAACCACCCTCGTCGGTGGCGGTCTGTCGGGTGGGCAGGCCGTCGGCCTGGAGGGTGACCGTGGTCAGGACGCCCCGTCCTCGGGCGTCGACGACCTGGCCCTGGATCAGGCCGCCGCTGGCCTGGTCCAGGGTGACGGTGCTGGGGGCCTTGAGGACCACGGTGGCCAGGACCTCGAGGGTGGTGCTGGCCTCGGCGGGGGCCAGGCGCTGGTCCCCGGGGTAGGTGGCCAGCACGGTCAGGTCCCCGGGGGGAGCCGTGGTGGGGATGGTGACGGTGAGCTCGAACCGGCCGTCGGGCCCGGTGGTCGCGTTGGCGGTGGTCTCTGCGATCGTCAGGTCGACGGGGGCCTGGGCCACCGGCCCGTTGCTGGAGGACAGCTGGCCGGAGATGGTGGCCTGTTCGCCGGCGGTCAAGGTCTCGGGCTCGGCGGTGATCTCGGCGTGGACGGGGCGTTGGACGGGCAGGGTCCGGCTGGTGCTGGTGGGCTCAAGCTCGCCGTCACCGTCGAACGTGGCGGTCAGGGTGCTGGTGCCGACCTCGGTGGGGGCGGGCAACTGGAGGGTGGCTTGGCCACCTGCGTCGGTGGTAGCGCTGACCTCGATCGGGGGCTGGGTGGCATCCCACGTCACAGCGACCTCCCGTTGAGCCAGGGGGTTCCCGAGCCCGTCCTCGAGCGTGACCGTCGCGTTGGGGGCTTGACCGACCAAGGCGGCCTCGGCCGTGTCGATCGAAACCTGGGTGGCCGCCTCGAAGGGGGTGGTGATCGTCCGCTGGGCGCCGTCGGCCTGGGTGGTGTTGTAGGCCCAGACGACGATCTGGTTGTCTTGGCCTTGGCTGGTTTCCCCGGGGGAGACGTCGGTCAGGTCGGCGGTCCAGCTCACCTCGGTGCCCCGGCTGCCGAGCAGGATAGCCTGGCCGGGGACCACGGCGCTCTGATCCGGCTTGACCGTGGTCTCCATGGTGAAACTCCCGTCGGTCCCGGTGAAGGCCACGCCCACGGCCCGCTGGACCGAGGGAGCAAGCAGGCTGACCAGGACGGTGCCAACCTGGACGGGCTGGCCGTCGGGCCCCAGGACCCGGCCGGTGACGGTGAGCTCGCCTCCAAGCACGGGCGTGTCCGGTGTGAGCTCGAGGCTGGAGAACCGCATATCCGGCCGGTCGGTGGAGGGGCAGCCGTCGAGCAGGTCCTCCCGGGTGGGGAGCGGATCGCCGGCCTCTGGGCCCCAGGCCTGGGCGCGCTCCTGGGCCGCGGCAGGGGTGGGGGCGCTAAGGATGTAGGCCTTGGCTTGGTCAGGGTCGGTGGTCTCGAACGTGCCGTGGGTGTAGGTGTTGTCGGCCCGTGCGGAGAACGGGTCCTCGCCGTTGGTGTCCGACAGGCCGTCACCGTCCAGGTCACTGCACATGTGGGACACCGGCGGCATGCCCCACCACCAGACGCCGTGGGTCTCCTCCTCCCACCACAAGGGCTTACCGGCCTCGTAGGGGGCCACGAGGCCAGGGGCCTGGCTGGTGGGTCCAGGTGCGCCAAGCTCTTCCTGGTAGTAGGCCTGCCACCCGTCGGGGACGCCCTCGCCGCTGGTGTCGATCTTGGTCGGGTCGGACCCGTAGAGGCCCTCGCCGAGGTAGCGGGTCTCCCCGTCCCGGGTGACACGGGCCACCCCGGCCCGGTCCAGCTCCTCGCGGATACCGTCGGCCGTGGCCAGGTTGTCCACCAGGCCGTCCCCGTCGGTGTCGGGCTCGATGGGGCTGGTCTTGAACAGGGGCGGGGGTTGGTCGTGGCTCCAGCCCTTGATCTCCTCGAGGTCGTCGATGCCGTCGCCGTCGGCGTCGCCGCCCTCGGTCCCGAGGTTCTCGATGGTCCGGGGATCCTTGGGGTCGAAGCCGGCCAGGACCTCGTCGGCGTCGGACAGCCCGTCGTGGTCGGAGTCCGCCAGGGTCGGATCGGGGCCGCCGTGCTGGCGTCCCTGGGCGATGGCCTCCCCCCAGGCGTCGGCCTCCTCGGCCAGGGTGAGACCGTCGCCATCGGCGTCCCGGTCGCCGTCGTCCTCGAGCGGCGAGGGAGGTGTGGCGTCTCCCGACCCTGGGATCTTGGCGTGGAGGACCTCGATCCAGTCCATCGCGCCGTCGCGATCCGCGTCGTCGAGGTAGGGGTTGGCGCCGGTGCCGAACAGGGCCGGGAAGGTCGCGTTGAACGTCCCCTTGATCGGCAGCAGGGCACGCTCCTGGTTCTCTGCGGTGACGATGCAAAGCGACGCCTCGGCGGGATCGGCCGGGAGGCGTTCCCAGGTGCTGACCTCCAGCTCCTCGGTGGCCTCCAAAGCCAGGGTTCGCTGCTGGTCGCAGCCGCCCTCGGCTAAGGGCACGTACCGGGTGTAGGGGACCGGGAACCGGTCGGTCCACCAGGGCGGCGTACCGGTGGAGGTCTGGCCGGGGCCCAGGCTGACCTGGCCGGCGCGCTCGAGGATCGTGGAGCGTTCCTGGTCGGTCAGCTCGCCGATGACCGGGTCCGAGCTGGAGACCAGGTCGACGTACCGGAGACCCCAGAAGACCTTCCACCCGTCGGAGAGACCCCCGTCGTCGCTGTCCAGGGCATGGGGGTCGGTCCCGGACCGGCACTCCTGCAGGTTGTCGTGCTCGTAGGCCTTGACGGTGTCCGGCGGGGCCACGTAGGTGATCACGTCGTCGTCCAGGTTGGCCTGGCCGTCGCTGGTGCCCCCGGCCGAGGCGCGCAGGGTCGGGTCCAGGGACCATCGGCCCTCGTCGCTGACGTACCGGCCGAAGCGGACCTCCCAGGCATCCGGCAGACCGTCACCGTCGGTGTCGGGGTTGGCCGGGTCGGTGGCCGGTCGCGGGTCCCGGGTGGCTAGGTCGGTGAACCGGTACAGGGTCGGGTCGATCTGGGGCCCATCCAGCAGGAAGGTGTCCTCAGGGTCCTCGGAGCCCTGCTCGCAGACCCCGTCGCCCTCCAGGGCCAGGCCGCTGGCGCTGTCGGGGTCCAGGAGGTTGGCCAGGCCGTCGCCATCCCAGTCGCCATCGGGGGACAGGGCCTTGGCGACCTCCTGACTGGACGCGCCGGCGTAGGTCGGGAACCCGGAAGCCACGTCCAGGCTGGAGGCGAAGGCGGTGTCGGCGAAGGGGTAGGGGACGCCGACCGCCTGGGCCCGCTCGTGCCAGTACTCTGCCTCGGGCCCATCGGCGATGAGGTCCCCGTCGGTGTCGGCCATGGTCGGGTCCAGGCCGTCCTCGCCGGGGGATCCCAGGTCGTAGGGGGTGGCGTCGATCTCGAACCCGCAGATCGTCTCCCGGTCGGTCAGGCCGGAGAAGGCCGTGTCACGGCGCTCGGGGTGGGTGGCTGGGAAGCTCCGGGTCTCGTCGTCGCACGTGGTCTGGCCCCGGTGCTCGTCCAGGTCGTTGAGGCCGTCGCCGTCGGTGTCGGGCCGCGAGGGGTTGGAGGTGACGTGCTCCCAGGTGGCTTGCGCTGCCGGGCCCTTGTCGACGGTGACCTGGACGTACCAGCCGCGGACCTCCAGGGCATCGGGCAGACCATCCTGGTCGGTGTCGTTGGTGGCCGGGGAGGTGCCACCCCACCAGACACCGTCGGTGGACTCGTTCCACGCCGCCGGTCGAGCGGCCTGGTACTCGTCCCGGACGGTCAAGGCCAGGTCGCCCAGGGGCTCCTTGTCCGCCGGGGCGTCGTCGACGAACCGGATGCCCTCGTGATCCGAGGCGCGCTCGGTCACCTCGTCCCCGACCGACGGATCCATCGGGTCCAGGCCGTGGGCGATCAGCCACCCGTCGGGGATCCCGTCCCCGCTGGTGTCCCACGCGAAGGGGTCCAGGCCCCGGTCGAGGATCTCGTCGACGGTGGCGTTGGGCATCAGGTCACGGGACTCCCGGAACTCCTCTGCGGTGGTGAGCCCGTCCTTGTCAGGGTCGACGAAGAGGACCCCGGGGTCCAGGGGATCCAGGCCGTGGCCGACCAGCCACCCGTCTGCCACGCCGGCCTCCAGTGTGGACGAACGGGCAGGATCGGTGCCGATCGACGGTTCCTCGACGTCGGTGAGGCCGTCCTCGTCGGTGTCGACCTTGGAGGGGTCGGTGCCGCGTTGCCAGTTCTCCGCCACGGTCAAGGTGTCCTGGCTGCCGGGTGCTACCTGGTCCAGGGGCGTGTCGTAGGGATCCAGGCGGGCGACGACGAACCAGGCATCGGCGATCCCGTCGTCGTTCTTGTCCCAGTCCTTGGGGGACGGTGTGTCGGGGGTCTTCCACCAGGGGTCGTCCTCGCCGGGGGTGTGGTCGGCCGGACGCGTGAGCTCGTAGAAGACCTGGAGGGTGAGCTGGTACCTCTCGGGCCAGGTCCCGTTGTAACCCGGGGGCAGGGCCTCGGCCGGCGGGGCCTGGATCTCGGTCTGTTCGACGTCCTCGCGTTGCGGGTTGTACCCGAAGTGGGTGAAGTACCCGTCGGGGATCCCGGTCCCCGTGGAGTCCCAGTCCTCAGGGTCGGTCCCGTAGACGTAGGCCTCCATGGCATCCGGTAGGCCGTCGTTGTCGGTGTCGGTGACGGCCAGTTGCCCGGGCTGGGCGCTCTCGGGGAGGGCCACGTCGTGGACCTGGCGTGAGGTCGGCTGATCGAACACGGCGGGCCCCACGGAGACGGCCAGGGCGGCCAGGACCAAGAGGGACGCGACCAACAGGGGCCAGGCACGGTCCAGGCCGAGGCTGGCCAGGCGGGCCCTCCAGGCCTCGGGGAGGCCCTTCACGGGGGCCACCTCCGGCGTGCGGCTATGGCCAGACCGGCCACGGTGGCCAAGACCACGAGGGTCGAGGGGGCAGGGATGCCGGTGGTCGAGAGCTCAAGCACGTTGTCCGAGCGGTCCGGGTCGGCCAGGCGGTCGGCCGGGTCGGCGATCAGGCGGATGCCGCTGGGATCGCCGGTGGTCTCTGTGGCCAGGCTGACCCGGCTCTGGGAGCCCGGGGGCAGGCGTTCGACGGTGGCATCGGCCAGGATCTCGCCGTCGCGGTCGAGCACGAGCTCGAGGCTCCTGGCGGTCACGGTCCCGTTGTTGGCCACGGTCGCCTGGACGACCAGGCCACCGTCGGGGAGCTCGGACACGCTGGGGGAGGTGAGGCTGAGATCGGGGCGGCCGGCCAAGAGGGAGATCGGTTCGCTGGCGGCCGTCTCCCCGGGGGCCGGGTCCACGCCGAACCGGAGGTCCACCGGTCCTGGCTCGAGATCGCTGGGTGCGGTGACCGTGAAGCTGGCCTGGCTGGTCTGGCCGGGAGCCAGGGTGACGTTGATCGGGCGGGCCTCGGTGGTCCAACCGTCGGGGGCCAGGACCTCGAGGCTTCCGTTCAGGGGCACGTTCCCGGCGGCGGTGATCCGTCCGTCGAGGGTGACCGGGTGGCCGGGCAGCACGGGTCTCGGGTCGGGCAGGTCGACGTCGAGGCCGCGGGTCTCCTGGACGTCCAGGCGCAGGCTCACGTTCTCCTGGGCCTCCCGGCCAAGCGTCGTGTGGACGGTGAGGTTGTGGACCCCTGCCGGGGTCTGGGGTGGGATGTCGATGGAGAGGGGCAAGGGCCCGGTCTCGCCGACGGGCAGGATCAGGGGCCCGGGGGTCTGGAACCCCCAGGATGGGGTCAAGCCCAGCACGATGAGCTCCTCCTCGCCGTTGCCGTGGTTGACCAGGGGCACGCTGAGCTCGACACCCTCGCCGGTGGGCACCGGGATGGGTTCATCGGGGACACCGAGGTCGTGGACGTGCTCGACCAGGCCCGTGAGGACCAGGCGGGTCGAGGTGGGCGTGTCGCCGGGGTTCCGGCTGGCCTCGGTGTTGAGGTTGATCGTGCCGCGGGCCCCGGCAGCGGCGTCCTCGGGGATGGCGACCTGGACGGCCAACTCGGTCTGGTTGCCCGGGAAGATCGACACCTCGGAGACGGGCACGTGGACCTCCCATCCGTCGGGCACCGAGGTGGCCGCGTCCAGGGCCACGTTGACCACGGCCTCGCCGTCGTTCCTGACCTGGATCGGGAACGTGTGGTTCTCGCCGGGCTCGAGCAGGGAGACCGGGTCCGGGGTGGAGACGCTCACGTCGAGCTCGGTGATGATCTCGAAGGCCCCCAACAGGCGGGCGGCGGCCTGTTCGTTGGACAGCGAGACGATGTCCAGGGTCACATCCTGGCGCAGGCGGTCCGGGTCCACGCTGGCCGTGCCTTCGAGGCCGAGCTCGACGGCCTCGCCGGCGTCCAGGGTGACCGTGGTCACCGGCTGGCCGTCCTCCAGGGTCTCGATCGTCCAGCCTTGGCTTTCCTCGGAGCCCTGAAGCTCGAAGGTGTCCTCCACGGTCCCGGTGTTCTTCACGACCAGGGGCACCGTGCTCGTGTCGCCCCGGTCGACCAGGAACGGGGCATCCCGGAGGTCCTTGGGGCCACGCTCGGAGAAGAACCAGGCCTCGACGCCGAAGGCCTCCCGGACGAGCAGGGCGATCTGGGCCTGGTCGGTGGTGTTCCACGTCTGACCCTCGGCGCTGACCTTGAGCAGGAGACGGGTGCCGGGGGCCACATCCCCGGGCCGGATATCGATGGTGGCCTGGCCGGACTGACCGGTGCCCAGGGTCAGGGTCTGGCCGCAACCGGTCACCGTCCACCGAGCATCGGCGCCCTGGCACGTGATCGTGACCTCTTCCGTGATGGGTGCGCCCCTCAGCC
>CAZBKU010000066.1:0-12184 GCA_964492585.1 uncultured Thermoplasmatales archaeon
CTGGGCGATCTGTTCCGGGCCGAGCGGATCAAGGACAACGTCCCGCACCTCTTCCCCACCTACTGGAACCACCTGGAGGGCGTGGTCTCGGACCTGACCCGCCACGGGGGCGTGGTCTTCGTGCTCCTCTACGGCAGCCTTACGCGCTCGCCGATCCGTCCCGCCGCCGACGTGGATCTCTTCGTCGGGCTCGAAGCAGACGCCGAGGCGCCGGAGCTTGAGGCAAGCGTCCTCGGCCACGAGGTGTCCCTGGTCACCAACACTTTCGAGCAGGTGCAAGCGAAGCTCAAGAGGGAAGATCCGTTCATCGAGAGCGTCCTCGAGCGCCATGTGGTCCTCTACAGGGCTCCGGCGGTCGATCTCCCGTGGGAGACGGGGACATCGCGATGAGGATGGTCGGAGGCCGACAGCGTTGGACGACGAGGTGTTCGAAACGATCTGTCTAGACGGAGGGAACCTGATCCCCCTGGGGACCTTGACCGAGCGCAAGCGATACGCAGCGGGCTTCGCCCGCCTGGCCGAGACCCAGCTCCGAGCCGCCGAGCATCTCCTCGGGACCGATGCTGCCCAGATGGTGGTCGGGCACGTCTACGGTGCGATGGAAGCGAAAGCCAACCAGCTCCTGGCCGTCAACGGCTACCGGTCCAAGAGCCACGTGTGCACCCAGGTCGCGTTGAGCAGGCTCCTCGAACGCAAGGACCTGGCCAGGCCCCTCTCACGAGCCTATCGCGATCGCCAGATCTACGAGTACACGTCGGACCCTGGCGACAGGCAGGCAGCCGACACCTTCGAGGACCTCCTGGGCCTGGCCAGGACCTTCATCGACGAGGTCCAGGCCACCCTCGACACCGCAAGGTGATGGACCTCACCTTCCGGAGTTCCACGCGGGCCGGGCCGGCCTTCGACCAGCCGCGCCCGGATCGCTCTCCTACCCCTCCCCCAGGAACCCCCGCTCCCTGGGCGGCAGCAGGAAGCTGGCCCCGCCGGCGGCCACGAAGACCTTGGCCAGGTCCACGGGCACGAACTGGACCACGCCCTGGGCCATGGCACCGCTCCACGTCATGCCGGTGACCAGCTTGAGGACCACCAGGCCCAGGGCGTAGATGATCAGGACACCGATCAGGCCGGCGGCCATGCGGGCCAGGAAGGCCGTGGACTCCTCGCGGGCCCAGACCCAGAGCAGGAGGCCAAGGCCCGCCACCAGGACCGAGGAGACCAGCATCGTCAGGCCCAAGCCCTCGGTGGCCAGGAGATCCGAGACGCCGAGCAGGACCCCGCCCAGGCCGAAGAGCAGCACCAGCCCGCCCAAGGCCCACAGGCCAAGACGGGCCATCCGCTGGTCGGTGGGCCGGTCCATGTACCCCCGGGAGAGCAGGCCCACGACCATGGCGGCGACGGGATAAGCGTAGAGGTAGCCGGCGGTCGCGCCGACGAGGACCTCGAGCCCGCCGGACCAGTCGGCGAAGACGGGTAGTCCAGCGGCACCCAGGACGAGGTAGACGAGCATCGAGGCCATGCCCAGGCCGGGGCCCAGGACCAGGCCCGTGCCGACCACACCCAGGACCTGGCCGGTGTACGGCACGAACGGGTTCCAGGGGGCATAGATGCGGACCTGGGCGAGCAGGGCGGTCAGGGCTGCGAAGCCAAGGACGTACAGGCTCTTCTCGAGCAGGGTGGCCTGCTCGATGCGGTCGTAGACGGTCGATCGCCACGTGTCGACGAACGTCGCTTCGGACATCACGACCGACGAAGAGGAGGGGCTCTTTATCCTATCGGCAATCGCTCCACCGTCTGTCGATAGGATCGCCCGCTCGCCTTCATGGACCGCCGATAACCGCCATCCTAAGACACATAGGTGTCTTCTCTACCACGCGCAGGTCCATCTTCACCCAACCAACAATCCTATCGACAATCGACGTGATTCTCGATCCCTCCCCTCCCGACCACCCTTCCCTCGAGCCCGGGATCACCTGCAGGCATCCGGGGGCCAAAGTGTCGCCGATCGCTCCTCGGTCACCTGGACGCCCCGATGAACACCTCCCAAGCGAGCCCTTCTTCACGCGAGAACCATCGTGCCGACCGGGAGGTTGATCGAGAGGAACATCCTAACCTCTGACCGACACGATAGCGCTCGTGCTCGTGGCCATGACGTTCGTGCCGGCGGCCTCGGCACAGAGCCTGCCGGTGCTCACCCAGGAGAACGAGACCGACCTCGGCTCCGAGGCTGTCGGCTGCGGGAACCAACCCTCGGAGCTCTACAGCCTGTCCGCCATCTACGGTGACACGCTGCAGATGACCGAGTCGCTCACCCTGCAGCTGACCGTGGCCTTCGACATCCACACCCCGCACGCCCTGGATGGGGACACCCGGTTCTCCGACAGCGTGTCGCTGGCGATCGACGCCGACGACGATGACCTGGCCGACTTCCAGTTCATCTACGACAAGGGCGAGGATGCCTGGACCTACCAGGCCGTGGTCGACGGGGCCTGGGAGGACCAGTCCATGCCCTCGGACACGAGCGCCCAGGCCACCACCGACCAGGACCTCCGGGTCGAGGTGCCGATGGGCGACCTCGGCGGCCCGACCTCGAGCTACCGGTTCATGGTGTTCGCCACGGACATCACCGACACACCGGTGGACGCCGGCCAGGTCTACATGAACATCCCGGACGACACCTTCGACCCGTTCGACTCGACCAACGATGACGACGCGTGGGTCTCCAGTGCCAACTACGAGACCACGTGCGTGATCGTCTGCCTGCCGGTCTAGCCGGCGACGGGGACCGTCCGGAGCGATCCCAGCGATCGTCCCGGGGCGAGCTTCAGCGGGGGCGGGTACGATGGGTCGCGCCGGGAGGCTCCCGCGGAGGAGGGGGGCCGCCCGGCTGGGACCTATCCCTCTTCTGGTCCTCCAGAGATCCCTGGCGACCGCTTGCCCACCCGATCCACGCACGCCATCGATCGCAGACCGGGGGTCCGTGGCACCGGCCATGCCCTCCTGTGTCGCCGCCAGCGGCTCCAGAAACGCTAAGTAGCTACCCGGCCACTCTCGGCCGACTGACGGGAGGCTATGGCTGCTGGTGCCTTGGGAGGCCCTCGTACCATCCTGGACCGTCAGGGAGGCAGACCCATGGCGCGATCCAAGCGATGCTCGAAGGCAAGGGTGCTCCTGCTGGGGCTCCTGCTCGTGGCGACCGGGACCGTGGCTGCCCACGCACCCGGTCAAGCACGAGCCGATGACGGCGCCATCCAAGCCACGGCCGGGAGCGGGGACCCGGGCGGGCTGCCGACCGTCCTCGTCGAACGGCCGGCCTGGATGCCAGATGTGCCGACGACGATGGCGGCTGGAGGACCCCTGGAGCTCTTGGAGACCGAGGGGTTGACCGCCGGTGCGTACCACACATGCGCCCTGCTCGAGCTGGGGACCGTGCGTTGCTGGGGCCAGAGCGCCGAGGGGCAGTCGGCACCGTACCTCGGTTCCGATGCGACCGCCGTCGCCGCTGGTTTCCATCACACCTGCGCCCTGCTCGAGAGCGGCGACGTCCACTGCTGGGGGGACAACCCCTCTGGTGAAGCCGACCCGTACACAGAGGGGGATGCCATCGACATCGCGGCGGGACAGCACCACACTTGCGCCCTGCTCCAGGACGGCGACGTCCACTGCTGGGGCGACGACGGATGGGGCCGGGCCCAACCCTACACCGGCGGCGATGCCACGGGTGTGGCCGCCGGTCGCTACCACACCTGCGCCCTCCTCCAGGACGGCGACGTCCACTGCTGGGGGTACAACGACGACGGGCAAGCCGAGGCGTACACCGGTGGCGATGCCGTGACCGTCAGCGGGGGGACCCACCACACGTGCGTCCTCGTCGAGACCGGGGAGGTCGAGTGCTGGGGCCGTGACCAGTACGGTCAGTCGGCACCCTACGAGGGTGGCGATGCCACGGATGTCACCGCCGGCCGGTACCACACCTGCGCCCTCCTCCAGGACGGCGGGATCGAGTGCTGGGGCCACAACGGCAGTGGCCAGACCGAGCCTGCGTGCCCCCCGGTCCCGCAGGCCTGCACCCTCCTGGGCTAAGCCCGACGCTTGTCCCGTCGGCAGGCCGGTGACCCCACCACGACGGACCGGCTGGCCGCCAGCTTGACCCCCACGCGCCTGGGCCCAGCCACGGTGGGTGTCTGGGGCTCGGCCAGGGCCGAACGGTTGCGAACCGTCTAAGGGCCTCTAGATGAACGCCAGCCCATGGCCCGCGCCTTGCCCCCGATCGCCTGGCCGCTGGTGGCGGTGACCGTGGTCACCGCCTTGCTGGCCGGCTGCACGACGCCCTCGACGGGCCCGCCGTCGTGCGACGACCTGGAAGACCGGACGGCCAGCGGCAACGCGCCGCTGGATCCCGCCCTGACCCAGGGCCCAGACACCCTGGCCCACCGGCTGGCCGAGGCCGTCGGGGACCCCATCACCTCGGGCCCCGACCAGGCCACCACCGTGACCGGGGACACGCCGGCGCTCCGGTGGACCACGACCAACGGCACGATCGAGCACCGGCCCGTGGACGACGGGCGGTTCGAGATGCTGCGGTACTGGGGACACGAGCACATCACGCCCATGGATGGCTCCAGCGCCAGGGAGGACCTTGGCCGGATGCTCTCCGAGGTCGGCGTGGACCTGGCCAGCCTTGGCCCCATCGAGCTCCATCGAGAGCCCGACCGGCTGGATGGGGACATCCGGGTCGTCTGGCAGGGCCCAGAGCTCCACGCAGCCGGGGTGTCGAGCAACCTGGGGGCCTCGTTCTGGCAGAACACCGGGTCCCAGGCCGTGGATGGCTACCGAGCCCAGGTGACCCTGTGGCCCGTCTTCGATCTGACCGACGCGTCGGTCGAGATCAGCGAGGATCAGGCCCGCGCCGTGGCCGTGACCGGGGTCCGTTGCCAACTGGGGATCGACGGTGATGCCTCCGAGAGCGTCGTCCAGATGGCCGTCGCCGCCGACAGCCTGGCCGTCCAGGTGCCGGTGGTCTACGACCAGGACCTCGGGTGCCACGAGCAGAAGCTCCGGACGGTCTACGTGGATGCAGTCACCGGCTCCGTGCTGGAGATCTCGGATCAGACGGCCGCCTGCGTGACGTGATCAGCTGTGATGGCCAGGCCGGGGGGTCAGGCCGGGTACGCGTCGTCGCCCTGATCGTTGGCCGATGCATCGTCGGCGGTCGTGTCGAGGGTCAGTTTCCGCGTCGGCGCGTCCCAGCTCCCGCGTAGCGGGATCCGCTTGAGGTCGGGCATGGTCCTTGCTCTCGGCCGGAGGCATAAGAGTTGCTTGGATGCCAGCGTGAACCGAGGGCCCTGGGCCCGGGACCAGACGCTCAGCCCTGCCCGTTGACCGACGCGACGAGCCGGCGGGCCTCGCGCTTGAGGCGCTGGAGCCGGGGCGTCGAGAGCCCTGGCACGTCGTCGATCCTGAGATCGATCTCGGCAAGGCTCTCAAGGCTGGCCACACCGGCGGCCTCGAGCTTGGCCGCCGTGGCGGGTCCGATCCCGTCCACGAGGATGAGCTCGGGGGCCTTGCGGGCGTCCAGGACCTGGCGCGCGTTGGCGCGCAGGTGGGCGAGGTGGTCCTTGGATAACCCCCGGACACCGCCGTTGCGAAGATCGATGCTTGCAAGCTCCTCGACGTTGCTGATCCCCGATGCCCTCAGTTTCCCCGCTGCCGAGGGTCCGATCCCTTTGACCTCCTCCAACATGGCTGTCTCCTCCGTCCCTCACAGCCTGCAACCACCCACCCCCAAATCATCCTTTGGCTAACGCTGCGTCCGCTTGCACCCCGATGCTGGGCGGACATGCTGGCCGGGGTCCTGGCCACGTGCCCGCCGGCGATCCCATCGGTGGACCAGGCGCGCGTGCTGTGAGAAGGGAGGAATCCGGGCCGGGGGGAGGCTCCCGGCCCGGAGAGGCTTGTCGCGGAAGGTTCGCTATCGGAAGAAGATCGGTCAGATCTCCGAAGCGCCCCGTCGGTCTCCGCTTGCCTCCAGCCGATAGTCCCCCTCCCGGCCCTTAAGGGGTTCTTCGCTGCAACAAGCCGGTTGCAGGGCCCGGCCGAACCCCTTCGCATAGCTGGGGTGGATCGCGTGCTCACGCGGGTCGATCCGACGCTCAGGCCGGTGGCTTGGATCCTTCCCACGTCCCGTGGTCGAGGACCTCGTGGTGCTCGATCGTCGGCACATCGGCCAGGAACGCGGCAGCCTCGTCGAAGATGACCCCGCTGTCCTTCTCGGGCCCCGTGAACGCGCGCAGGCCCTCCATGCTGGTCCACGTGCTCACGGCCACGACCATGGGCACCTGCTCAGGCACGCCCGAGCGGTCGACGGCCGTGGTCATGGCCAGGCAGGCCGGGTCCTCGGCCAGGGCCGGGAACAGGGTCTCCTGCATGAAGGCCTGGAAGGCCTCGACATTCTCCTCGGGCACCGGGGCCCGCCAGACGCGCAGGATCACAAGCTGCCTCGTGTCTCCTCGGGCTGGGTCCCAGCTTGGCCGTGGCCTTGCCGGGGCTTGGCCAGGACCGCCTCGTGCTCATCCAACCAGGCCTGGATGGGGCCGATCTCCTCTTGGGCCAGGCCATGGCCACCGTCGGACCATCTGAGCGTGACCTCGGCCCCGGCACGGTCGAGCATGTCGGCCAGCTCGTCGACCTGGGCGGCTGGGATCAGCGGGTCGCGGCGACCGGCGGCGATGTAGATGGGCACGCCGGAGAGGTCGGGCCGTTGGTCGGGGACCAGGGGGACCATGGGGCGAAGCAGGACCGCGCCTCGGAGCACGTCCGGGTGGAGGAGCAGGAGGCCGCCGGCGATGTTGGCACCGTTGGAGAACCCGATGGCGACGTATCGGGCCGGGGCCAGGTCGTAGACCTGCTCGGCCTTGGCCAGGAACCGGCCCAGCTCACCGGCCCGGCGGCGAAGATCCTGCTCGTCGAAGACACCCTCCTCGTGCCGGGCGAACCAGCGCGGCATGCCGCCCTCCCGGACCTTGCCCAGGGGGCTGAGGATCGGGTGACCCGGGGCCAGCGTGCGACCCAGCGGCACCAGGTCGTGCTGGTCGGCGCCGGTGCCATGCAAGAGCAGGGCCGTGTAGCCAGGATCGGTATCGGCAGGGTCGCCACGAGCCCCAGCCTCCTCGGTTCGCCCGGGCTCGAAGACGTGCTCGAACCCCAGGTCCCCGGAGGGGTCCACGGTCCCGCCGGGCATCGCTCAGGCCTCCTGCTCGGGACCCTCGGCCGGCTGGCGCGTCGGGTAGGGCAGCTCCAGCTCGGGCAGGGCCTCTTCGATGGTCGCGCGGTCGTCCTCCATCCAGGGCGGCAGGACCAGGCGCTCGCCCAGGCTCTCAAGGGGCTCGTCGACGGTGAACCCAGGCCCGTCGGTGGCCAGCTCGAAGAGCACGCCACCGGGCTCCCGGAAGTAGACCGAGGTGAACCAGAACCGGTCGATGACCTGTGTTGGCCGGCTGCCGTGCCGGGCGACGGCTTGCTGGAGGGCCTCCTGCTCGTCCCGGTCGGCCACCCGCCAGGCCACGTGGTGGACCGTGCCCACCCCGCCGATGCCGTTGGCGGCCGACGGGTCGCCCTTGAGCTCCAGGGTCCCGCACCAGGGGTCGCGGCCCTGGTAGCGGGTCCAGCCGTCCTGGCTGGCGACCTCTTCGAACCCCATCACGTCGGTGACGAGATCGAGGGTGGGATCGATCCGTTGCTCGATCACGCGGACGCTGTGGAACCCGCGGATCTGGTGCTCGGCGGGCACGGGGCTTGCCTCCCAGGCGGTGAACGGGCGCGTCTCGGGGACCTCGGTGGCCACGATGGCCAGCTCGAGACCGTGGGGGTCTGTGAAGGTGATCACGGGATCGCCGAACCGCTGCTCGGGCCCGTCGATCTCGACGTCGTGCTCGGCCAACCGGTCCTGCCAGTAGGCCAGGCTACCGGCCGGGACGGCGAAGGCGACCTCGCCGGTCTGTCCGGCCCCGTGTCGTCCCGGGCGTCCGCCGGGCCACGGGAAGAACGTGATGTCGCTGCCCGGGTGGCCCTCGGCGTCGGCGTAGAACAGGTGGTAGGTGGTGGGGTCGTCCTGGTTGACCGACCGCTTGACCAGGCGCATCCCCAGGACCCCGGCGTAGAAGTCCAGGTTCTCCTGGGGGTCGCCGCAGATGGCGGTGACGTGGTGGATGCCGCCGATGCGTGGCATGGGTGTTCACCACGGGTTAGCGCAGCATCGACGATAAGGCCATGGATGGCGGATGGTCGGTCCTGTGGGTGGGTTCGCACGGTACCGGAAGAGGGGGCCAGGGGCCCGTGGAGCCGCATACCCCCCTCGTGGTGACAGTGACGGCCACCCCCCATGTCCATCTTCAAGACCACCGCCTGACTTCGGGGGGCATGGATCAACGTTTGAGCCTTGTCACGCTGGCCGTCGAGGACCTGGACCGGTCGACCGCGTTCTACCGGGCCCTGGGCTGGGAGCCCGGGTTCACCAACGAAGCGGTCACGTTCTTCCAGCTCAACGGCCTGGTCCTCTCCCTCTACCGGCGCGACCTGTTCGCCGAGGAGCTCGGTGTCGACGGGTCCACGCTCTCCCCCGGAGGCCAGGCCCTGGCCTACAACGTGCGGGAGAAGGAGGAGGTCGACGCGGTCGTCGATCAGGTCCGCCAGGCCGGCGGGCGTGTGCTCGTCGCGCCCGCGGATCGCGACTGGGGCGGTCGGTCGGGGTACGTGGCCGACCCCGACGGCCACCGGTGGGAGGTCGCCTGGAACCCCGCCTGGTCGATCGGTGCCGACGGGGACGTCGACATGGCCGGCTCAGGCTGAGCGCCAACCGACCGCCACGGCCAGGCCCTCGAGCTGGTTCCAGCAGAGCTCGACCCGGCCGTCGGGCGTCTGGACGGTGGCCGTCCCGTCGCCGATCTCGACGATCTCCAGGTCCTCGAAGGGCACGGTGAGGCCGGTGCCGATCGCCTTGGCGGCGGCCTCCTTGAGCGTCCAGCCGACGGTGGCACCGGTGGCCTGGTCCAGGCAGGACGCGCCGATCTCCTCCAGCTCTGCCGGCGTGAAGGTCTGCTCGAGCCAGGCCTGATCCCGGGCCTCGATGCGTTCCAGGTCCACGCCGACCTGCTGCTCGGCGTCGGCGGTGGCCATGGCCAGACCGTGCCCGTGGGTGATGCTCACGCTGCCGGGCACGTCCACCGGGACCGGTCGGCCGTCCTCGGTGCGTTCGAGCTCGACGGCTTGACCCCCGTGGGCCTGCCGGAGGGCGTCCTCGGCGGCCGCCTGGCCGGCCTTGCGCTCGGCGGCCTTCTTGGCCCGCGGGTCCCGGGGCTCGAAGGGGCCCACCGGCCGGGTGGACAGCCGGGTGGTCTCGGGCAGGTCGAGCTCGGCCAGGCCGTCCAGGATCCTGGGCAGGGCGCCGACGGCCTGGAGCCGGATGGCCCGGGCGGCCAGGACGGTCCGGCCATCGACCTCGACGGTGGCATCCCAGGTGGAACCCACCGGGTCGTGGCCGGTGCGCCGCACGGTGACGGTGGCCTGGCCGTGGCTGGGATCGGGCCCGATCTCGACGCTCTGGATACCCACCGGCAGGAGCATGCGGCCGGTCTCGCCCTCAGCCAGGCCGGCGGTCTGCATGGCCGCTTCCAGGGCCATGGCCCACGGGGCAGCACCCCCGCAGGCAAGGTCGGCCTGGGCGGTGGCCCGGTCGCCGGCGGTCCTGGCCTGGGTCAGGGGCTGGAAGCTGGGGCCGTGGAACAGGAGATCGTAGATCGTCTCCGGGTCCCAGGCCTGGGCCTCGGTCAGCTCGTCGTCGGTGACCGGGGCCACGGGCTTGGTGCCCTGGCCCGGGTCCAGCCGGGCCTCGGCGTGGACCCTGCCGTCGCGCCGGGTGGCGGCCTGGGGTCCACCGATGGGCAGCTCGACGGTGGTCGGCTCGGTCACGTACAGGGGTTTGGCGAACCGGATGTTGGAGAGGGCCTCGACCGGCTGGTCGGGGGCTTGGCTTCTGGCGGCCTCGGCCATGGCTTGCAGGTGGCGCACCCCCGGGAACAGGGGCCGGTTCCCGACCTGGTGGTCGACCAGGAAGGCCTCCTGCCCGGTGAGCGCCAACCTGGCCGCGGTCGACCCCTCGTCCGGGGTCGGTGCTTGGGGGGTCTCGGCTGGTCGGTCGCTGGCGACCAGGGCGCCCCGGTGGCCGGCGTGCTCGAGGAACAGCTGGGTGCCATGCTCGACGTCGAGGTAGGTGACCTCGCGGGCCTCGAGCATGGCCCGCACGCTGTCGTCGTCGGCCATGCCGCCGGCAGCATCCCAGGCCGTCCAGTGGATCACGGTCCCGTCGACGCGGGCCATGAGCCGGGTCAGGCACCCGTTGGCCAGGGCGTAGTCGGCCTGGCCGGGGTTGCCGTGGACGCCGGCCACGCTGCCGAAGGCGACGTGGTGGGCCTCGGGCAGGACACGGGTGAGCTCGAGCACCGGGGTGAGCTTGGCGGCCAGGACCTGGGCCATCTCGTCGGTGGTCTTGCTCGTGAAGGCTCTGGACCGGTCGATGCCGGTGCCGTGGATCACCAGGCCCGGCGTGCCCCAGGTCTCGGTGATCTCGTCGATCAGAGCGGCCAGGGCCTTGGGGTCGGTGGCATCGACCCGTTCGTAGCGGACCTCGGCGTGGGCCTCGAGCTCGGCCAGGGCCTGGGCCCGGCGGGCCTGCTTGACGGTGGCCTGGACCTTGGCCTCGACCTCGGCCGGGGTGACCTGGCCTGCCTGCTTGGCCTCATGGAAGAGACGGTCCCGGAGGCCAGAGACGGCGTCCTCGTCGTCGGGGTCGATCCCGGGGTCCTCGGCCGGGCTTCGGCCCACGACGACCAGGCGCACGTCGTGCTCGCTGGCCAGGGCGGAAAGGCACGGATGGACGGCAGCCCCGAGCCCGCCGGGGGCCAGGACCACGGTGCCGGGGTCCAGGGCCAGGGCCTCGGGATCGGGGCCAGGCCCTGGGGCGGTGGTGGTGACCCGCCGGGTCCCGGGGCCCAGGCAGACGGTGGTCGTCAGGTCGGTGAGGACCTCGTCGGCCACCCGGTCGCTGGGGGTGCCAGGCTCGATGAGGATCGCCCGGGCCTGGCGCTCCTCGGCCCGCAAGGTGGCGCAAAGGGGCCCGATGCCGGTGGCCGCCGGGTGGTCGGCCGGGACCAGCAGGACGACCCGGGTCTCGGCCGGGAGGTCCTGGAGCGTGGCGAGCAAGTCGACCAGGTCGTCGACCATGGCGGTCTCGTCCTCGGCCGGCGCGACCGGGATCACGGTGGGATCGGCCACCTGACCATCCTGGCCGGCCAGCGTGCGGGCGCCGGCTGTCTCGAGCTCGCGGACCAGGCCATCGGAGAGACGCTGATCGACGTGGACGGTGGTCCCGTCGGGCAACCGGGTCCCGACGGGCGCCGGTGCGTCGATCAGCTGGTGGACCCGGATGGCGGGAGGCTGGTCCTCCTGCTGGGCGGGCTGGTCACCAACCTCTCCCGAGCCCTTGGCCTCCCCGGGTCCCTCGACCTCGGGCTGGCCCATGGTCTCCGACGCCGGAGCGTGCTTGGCCAGCACGGCCGCGGCCTGCTCGAGGGTCGGCACGTCCGACAGGCTCATGCCCTCGATCGGCGGGATCTCCAGCTCCTTCCTGGCCTGGGCCAGGACCTCGGCCTGCTTGACCGTGTCCACACCCAGGTCGGCCTCCAGGTCCATGCCCGGCTCGATCACGTCGACCGGGTACCCGGTGCGCTGGCTGACTAGCTCGGTCAACAGCTCGACGACGGCGGCCTGGTCGACGGCCGCTGCCGCTTGGCCACCCGAGCCCGCTGCGGCCTGACCCGTCCCCTGCGCCTGGGCGGTCTGGTCCTTCCCCTGAGCTTGGGAGGGGGTGGGTGGGGTGGCCGTGGGGGTGGGTCCACCGTTGCTCGACCCGGTCGCCTGGGCCACGGCCTCGGGCTGCTTGGGGGCCGTGTCGGCCGCTTGGCTGCCGGGTCGCACGGCTCGCAGGAGCCGGTGGCGGGTCTCGACGGTGAGGCCCTGGCCGATGGCCTGGTCGATCCAGGCATCGAAGGTGGCCTGGTCGACGGCGCCCGGGGTCTGGCTGGTGCGCTGGAAGCAGGCCATGGCGACCTGGCTGCCGAACCCGGCGGCGAAG
>CAZBKU010000067.1:0-12078 GCA_964492585.1 uncultured Thermoplasmatales archaeon
GGCCCTGCGCGAGTGGCGCGCGTACGTTTCTCGGACCTGGCCGGAGCGCGACGAAGGCGGAGGAATGTTCCGAGCCCGCTTCGTCGTCCGGGTAGGGCACGACGCGAGCGGCCGGGGATCTCCCCTGGCCTCCTTCTCCGTTTCTTCGACCGGACAGTTGAGCCGCTAGCGACCCCTGGTCTGCGCTGGGTCAGGGGTCGCGCTGGTGCTCCCGGAGCGCCTGGCGGAAGGCGTCGGCCAGCCGGGCCAGATCCTCGGGTGCACGCTGGGCATGCTCGTAGACCTTCTTGGGGTCGATCTCGCCATACCGGCGAACGAGCACGTTGCGGAAACCATGGAGGTCCCCCAGCAGGTCTGCCTCTTCGGCGGATCGGATGCCGCCATCCTTGAGGTGGTCGGGAAGGCTGGCCTCGTCGGCTGGCAGGCCAAGGCGTAGATCGCGCAGGAAGATGTACCCTGCATCCCACAGGGCTTCGATGGCCACCTGGAGGCTGCGTTCGACAGCACTGGCCGTAAGGTCATCCTCGAGGAAGCTGGCCTCGTCGTCGGGCACCCAGGAAGCCACCTGCTTGATCCTCTGGTCGACGATGTCGAGGAAGACGAGGACGCGCTCGCGGTCAACCACGGGCGACCACCTCCAGGTAGCCGCGGTAGATAGGTTCGAAATCCGCCCAGGCCTTGACGGTGCGGGTGGCCACGTCGTAGAGCCGATCCTCGTCCCGGACGAGGAGCACCTCGTGGTGCTCCAGGACGCGTCGTCGGATGTAGAGGGGGATCTCTTGGAAGATGCTGACATCTAGGCCTTCGTGACGCCCGCCGGTCGACAGCGTGTGGTATCTCAGCGAGGCCTCCCACGGCTCTTCACCGACCTCCGGCTGGAGGACGATCGCGACGTCGAGGTCGCGAGCTGGCCCCTCCCCAAGCGAGCTTCCGTGCTGGAGGGCAGCGAGCACGTCGGGATCCTCCGAGGCCTTCTCGAGGAGACGCCGTAAGGCGTCCTCCGTGTCTGCCATGGCCCCCGGAGAGCGGCAGGAGAGAAAAGGCGTTCGGGATGGGGTCACCGGAACAACCGCTCGGGGCCTTGGGCGATGACGGCCCCGCGCAAGAGAACGGTGCCGACGGGGGTGCCCTATGCTGCCCCGACCGCCGGCTCCTGGTCCCTGGCGAGCATGGGCCCGAGCAGCTCCAGGATCACCGTGCTCGCATCGAGGATCTCGATCTCGATCGGCTTGCCCTCCCGATCGTAGTGGGTGATGAAGTTCTCGTTCTGCTCCCCATGGTCAGGGGCCTCGTCACTGAGGGTGATCGTCAAGATGTCCGTCTCCCGGTCGTACTCATACCTCATACCGGTCACCCCTCGCTTTGTAAACGGTCACAACGGTGCATAACCCTTCTTCCTCCTCCACGACGACGCGGAGGATGTACCCGTTCAATCGTCTCTGGTAGATGGTCCTGCCGGAGTGCCCGGGGACCACACTGTCCGGGTCGTCCAGGGTCACCTCGACCAGCTCCTGGTGGATGCCATATCGACGCATCCGCCGCCTGGCGTGGCGGGTCCACCGGAGCCTCACAGAGGCCAATCCTCCGAAGCGTCCTCAGCCATGTCCGACCGAGGGAACGGGCAGCTATAACGACATCCGCCTGGGGTGACCGGAACAACCGCCACGCCCAGCCTGCGGCCCCTGCCTCCCTGGGCGACCGCGTCACACTTTTATAGCAAGCCACCGTGGCACCATCAAAGTCCCCCTCCCGGTAGACCAGGGTTGGTCCCCAGGAGGGAAGGCTCACTCTCACCAGGTGTCTCGCATGGGCCGGAAAGAGGAGAACATCAAGAAAGCGCGCGAGGTCATGCACAAGCCGCACCTGATCCGTAACATCGGGACCGCGGCGCACATCGACCACGG
The DNA here is from genome assembly GCA_964492585.1 of uncultured Thermoplasmatales archaeon. GTDB lineage: Archaea > Thermoplasmatota > SW-10-69-26 > SW-10-69-26 > SW-10-69-26 > CAYXGD01. The sequence goes on from CAZBKU010000067.1 coordinate 1,905, forward strand.
CAAGACGACCTTCTCAGACAACCTCATCGCCGGCGCCGGCATGATGTCCGAAGAGCTGGCCGGCGAGCAGCTCGTGCTCGACTTCGACGAGCAGGAGCAGGAGCGCGGCATCACGATCAACGCCGCAGCCACCAGCATGGTGCACGAGTACGAAGGGGAGGACCACCTCGTCAACCTCTTCGACACCCCCGGCCACGTGGACTTCGGGGGCGACGTCACCCGGGCCATGCGCGCCATCGACGGTGCGATCGTCCTGGTCGACGCCGTCGAGAGCATCATGCCCCAGACCGAGACCGTCATCCGGCAGGCTCTGCGGGAGAAGGTCCGACCGGTCCTGTTCATCAACAAGGTCGACCGGCTGATCAACGAGGTCAAGATCGGGCCCGAGGAGATGATGCAGAAGTTCGCCAGCATCATCGCGGATGTCAACAACCTCATCCGCAAGTTCGCGCCCAACGACGAGATCAAAGAGGACTGGCAGGTCAAGGCCGAGGATGGCACCGTCGCCTTCGGCAGCGCCCTCTACAACTGGGCGGTCTCGATCCCCTGGATCGAGCAGACCGGCCTGGACATGACCCACGTCTACAACCGGCTCCAGAACGAGGAGACCCGCGAGCTGATCAAGGAGTGCCCGCTCCACCAGGTCGCCCTCAACATGGTGATCCGGCACATGCCCTCCCCGGACGTCGCCCAGAAGTACCGGATCCCGCACATCTGGAAGGGCGACATCGAGTCCGAGGTTGGCCAGGCCATGGTCAACTGCGACGAGACCGGCCCGATGTCGATGATGGTCACCAAGATCGTCATGGACCCCCATGCCGGCGAGGTCGCCATCGGCCGGATGTTCTCCGGCAAGGTCGAGCAGGGCCAGAAGGTCCACGTCATCGGCCAGCCCGGGACCAACCGGATCCAGAACGTGGGCGTCATGGTCGGCGCCGACCGGGTCAACACCGGCGAGGTCGACGCTGGCAACCTGGCCGCCGTGGTCGGGCTGCGCGACGCCATCGCCGGGAGCACCGTGGCCGACACCGAGGACATGGAGCCCTTCGAGCGGATCGTCCACGTCAGCGAGCCTGTCGTGACCGTGTCCGTCGAGGCAAAACACGTTTCCGAGCTGCCCAAGCTGGTCAAGTCGCTGCGGTCGGTCTCCAAGGCCGATCCGAGCATCCAGGTCACCATCAACCAGGAGACCGGCGAGTCCCTGATGAGCGGCATGGGTGAGCTCCACCTGGAGGTCACCGAGCGCCGCCTGCAGGAGGACTACGGCGTCGACGTCCAGACCTCGGAACCGATCGTGGTCTACCGGGAGTCGATCCAGGCCAAGAGCAACCAGGTCTTCGAGGGCATCTCGCCCAACCGGCACAACCGCTTCAAGATCGAGGTCGAGCCCCTGGACGACGCGACCGTCCAAGCGCTCCGCGCGGGCAAGCTCTCCGAGGGCAAGGTCCGGACCCAGGACGAGAAGGAGATGCGCGAGTCCCTGGTCGAGCTCGGCTGGGACCGCGACGAGGCCAAGAGCGTGGCCTACGTGGCCGGACCTAACATCTTCGTCGATGCGACCAAGGGCATCCAGTACCTCCACGAGACCATGGAGCTGGTGACCGAGGCCTTCGAGGAGGTCATGAAGGGCGGCCCGCTGGCCGACGAGCCCTGCATGGGCGTCAAGGTCCGCCTGGTCGACGCCAAGCTCCACGAGGACGCCATCCACCGTGGGCCCTCCCAGACCATCCCGGCGGTCCGCAACGCCATCTACGGCGCCATGCTCATCGCCAGGCCCACCTTGCTCGAGCCGATGCAGAAGACCTTCGTCAACGTGCCCCAGGACCTGATGGGCGACGTGACCCGGGAGCTTCAGCAGCGCCGCTCGGTCATCGAGGACATCGAGTCCGAGGGGGAGGCCGCCATCGTCCACGGCAAGGCGCCGGTGGACGAGATGTTCGGCTTCTCGGCAGCCATCCGCTCGGCCACCGGCGGCCGGGCCATGTGGAGCACCGAGATGGCCGGCTTCGACCCCGTGCCCGACCAGCTGGAGAAGAAGATCATCCGCCAGGTCCGCCAGCGCAAGGGCATGAAGGAAGAGGTCCCCGGTCCGAACTACTACGCCGGGTAGCTCCAGATCGAGCCATGCGGCGGCCCCCGGGCCGTCGCGTCTCGGATCTTCTTCCTACGGGACGCGGGGGACCGCGCCCGTCTTCTCTCCTGTCCCCTTCCCACCTCTCGCGATAAGGGGAGCGCCAGCCTTCGCACGACCCTCGATGGGTTGGAGCCGCCGCCCATCTGGCCCTGCATCCCCGCTGGCTGCCCGCCTGCGTGTCCTGCCCCTTCCATGATGATACCCGTCGGGGACAAGGACCCACCCCCAGGTCACACCGGTGCAACTTGTTGGTTGCACCCCTGGCGCCTTGCAAGGACCCCTCTCCCCTCGCGGCGACCCCACGGTAGGACAGGGCGTCGGCTACGGTAAGGAGGTGCACCCTAGGAGGGTGCGTGACAAGAAGAGTGGGCACGGAGAGGTGACCAGTCCCCCCGCAACCCAGATTGGGATAAAAGTGCCTGGTACTTGAACCCCACGGTGTGGTGCCTGGTGGAGCGCCTGGAACCCGGCAGCCTCACCCTGGAGGCTTATAAGGCCATCAGGTGGGCCGCCGTCGAGCCAGGGCTAACGCCATCCCCGAGAGCGCTGCCAGCACGACCACCGCGCCGGGTCCTGGGCTCCCCTGCTGGTCCTCGCCCTGATCGTCATCGGTGACGTTGTCATCGTCGGTGCTGGCAGGTTCGGGGCACCCGGCGTTGGCGGTGGCGCCGACCTCATCGGGGCAGTCGTCGTCGCGATCAGCCACCCCGTCGCCACCAGCATCCGGCGGGCAGCCATCGGTGGTCACGGCGGCCACGTTGGGGCAATCGTCCTGGTCATCGGGGACCCCGTCGCCATCGGCGTCGACCGGGCAACCGTCGGCGGTCTGGGCCGCGTGGTTGGGGCAGGCATCCTGCCTGTCCTCGACCCCGTCGCCATCGCTGTCGCTGGGTCCGGCAGATTCGTCGTCCGATCTGTTGTCCGGCGTGGGCTCGGGTGCCGGCTCGGGATCCTGGGCTTCCCCATCGTCGCCGTCGTCACCGGCAGAACCGCCGGCTTCGGGATCCTCCATGTAGAGGACCTCCTCGGTGTAGGCGCTGAGCTGGACATCACCGGAGGAGAGGAACCCGTCGTCATCGGCATCCAGGTACAGGATGTCGTAGAGCCCGAACCCGCCGTCGCCGTCGACGTCGAGGAAGGAGATCGTGCCCGGGGCGGCGCTCAGGCTGGCACCCTGGTGCGGAGAGGCGCCGTCGATGAGGCTGCCGGCCTCCTGGCCGCTGAGGATCATCTCGTTGGCGTCACCCGTCCCGCTGCCAGAGCCGTCGTGATCGAAGATCAACGGCTCATCGGCGCCGATGTCGCCGGTCCCATCGAAGCTGAGGGTGCCGGAGAGCTCGACGACGTTCAGGCCAAGATCGTCGTCGCCGCCCTCGACCAAGGTCCCAACCTCGCCTGAGATGGGCGCATGGAGGCGGACGGTCGCGCCGAAGACCTGGCTGGTGGACCGGGAGAGGAACACCGCCTCGCCCGGGTCGACCTTGCCATCCCCATCGGCATCGTTGCTGACGAAGCTCGACGGCGTGTTGTCGGTGGACAGGGGCAGCGTGATCCGGCTGGCGTCGACCGGGGGCCAGGTGCCGAACAGGTTGGCGGTGTCCACACCGACGCGCACATCGCTGACCGAGAGCCGGCCATCTCCATCGGCGTCGATGTAGACCCGGTCGCCCTGGTCGAGCCCGTTGTCGTCGCGATCGTCGACGCCCCACGTGGCCGAGATCGCGGTCAAGCTCCGGGAGACCAGGCTCGACGCGCTGGTGACAACCTCCCCCGCCCGGGGCCCGGTGAGGTAGAGGTCCCCGACGGAGACCTGGCCCTGCTGGCCGCCGGACAGGTCGTAGAAGAGGTAGTCCCCCGGGGTGAACGCCTGGTCGCCATCCATGTCTAGGTAGCCGAACTGACCGGCGAGGGTTGTGCCCGAGCGTCCCGCGTCGTCATCGCCGGACCGGACCTGGCTACCCACCTCGGAGGTCATGGGATATGCCAGGCGGATCGCTGTCGTATGGATGTAGGTGCCGCTCTTGAGAAGCAGGATCGGTTCGTCCACATCCGGCCGCTCGTCCCCATCGTCGTCGATGAGCACGACCGAGGCCAAGATGTCGGTCTCAAGGCTGTAAACCTCATCGGCGTCGGTGTCGGTGACGTGGGTCCCGAAGCTCCCGATCGTCGCGGTGGCGGTAGGAGCCAGGGTCAAGGCCAGCGCGATCAGGCACGCTCGAGGGAGGCAGCGGGCCATAGGGGTTCCTGGTGAGGCTGACCACCCATGGTTCAAGAGCTTGCCGGAGACGGCCCTGCGGGCCTCGTGCGGCCGGCAGGACCGGGCACCGAGCACCCCCGTGGCTTCAACGCCGCCGGCCAAGGGCGAGGGCCGCGCCTGCCAAGCCGATCAGCGCCAACACCAGGCCGGGTCCGGGCGAGCCGTTCTGACCGGTCTCGTTGAGCCTGTCGAGGACCTGGCCGATGAGCTCGCTGTTCTCCTCGCTGATCCGCTTGGCTTCGTTGGCGGCGTCCAGGGCGTCCTGGGCGGCCCGTTGGGCCTCCTGGGCGTCCTGTTGGGCTTCCCTGGCCTCCTGGAGAGCATCACTGTCGCCACCGTCGGTACCGTCGCCGCCATCGTCGCTCCCGTCACCGGTGTCGGCCGGGCACCCGTCGGAGGTGTCGGCGGCCTGGCTCGGACAGGCATCCTCGTCGTCGGGGACGCCGTCGCCATCGGTGTCCGTGGGCTCGGGGGCGTCCAGGGGCTGGTGGCGGGTGAGCTGGACATCGCCGGAGGAGACGAACCCGTCGTTGTCGGCGTCGAGGTAGACCATGTCCCCCACGCTGTAGCTGGCATCCCCGTCGACGTCGACGAACCGGATGCTCCCGGGGGCACCGTCGAGCTCGCTTCCGTGGTGACCCGAGGCAGCCCCGACCCGGTCCCCGGCATCGGGCCCGGAGAGGATCAGGTCGTTGCCGTCGGCCTCGTTGGACGTCCCCTGATCCAGGTCGTAGTAGAGGACATCGCCCTCGTCGAGGTCGTTGTCGCCGTTGTTATCCGCGTACTCCAGGTCGCCGTCCAGTGTCGTGATGGTCAGGCCTTGGTCGCTTTCACCGCTCCGGACTAGCGATCCAATGTCCCCCTCGAGGGGCTGGGCTAGGCGGATCGCGCCGGACAGGACTCGGGTCGTGCTCCTGGACAGGTAGGCGGGCTCGTTGCCGTCGTAGCGTTCGTCGCCGTCGTCGTCCAGGTAGACGAACTCGGTGGGCGCGTCGGTGGACAGGAGCCTGATGCTCGCTCCATCGTCCCCGGGGCGGACCATGCTACCAAGGGCATACGGGCTCGGGACCCCGATCCGGATGTCGGGGACGTCAACGTACCCGCTGTCCCTCACGTCGATGTAGACGAGGTCGCCAGCGGAGTAGCTGTTGCTGTCGTCCTCGTCCACGTGACCGAAGTCGCCGCTGATGGTCGCCAGGTTCCTCTGGAGGTACTGGTAGCCGGCGGGAACGGGTTGGCCGGCGTCCTCGCCGCTGAGGATGATGTCGCCGATGGAGACTTCGTCACTGTTGGTGTCGTCCCGGTCCCAGAAGAGGGTCTCGTTGCGCTCGAAGTCCCCGTTGCCGTTGAGATCGTGGAACGCCAAATCGCCGTCGATCTCCTCGACGGATCTACCGGCGTCGTCGTCGGACCCGCGGATCTGGGCTCCGGCAGCCCCATCGCCGCCATCGAGCCGGATGTCGTTGGCGGCCGTCGTCGAGGACGAGACGGTCAGGTAGATGCTGTCACCGGTGTCGGGACGTCCATCTCCGTCGGCGTCCAGGTAGGTCAGGGTGCCAGGGCCACCGGACTCGAGGTCGACGCGAGCGGTCCCGTCGTCGTCGGTCACCCGGTAACCGAAACCGCTGATCTGGGCGGATGCAAGCGGCATGGCCACCAGGGCCAGCGTAAGCGCGATCACGGGGAGAGCACCGCGGGAGAGCATAGTCTCGAAGGGGACCAAGACCTTCACCGTCATACGTCTGTCGCTATCCCCCGGGCCCCCCGGCCCAAGCCGGGGAAGCGGGCGGTGGAAGGGGACCAAGGGATAGTAGAAGAGAAGCTGAGGGGGTAGCATCCCCCCCTCTGGACTCCGTCGAGGGTCAGGCCTGGCGCCAACGCCGGGCGACCAGGGCAAGCCCCAGGGCCGCGAGCACGACGGCCAAGCCCGGTGCGGGGGCACCGTTCTGCCCGTCGGTCTCGTTCAGGCGGTTGAGGATCTCCCGCAGGGTGTCCTGGTTCTCCTGCCCGACGTCGCGGGCGTCCTCGGCGGCATCTCGTGCCTGCTCGGCGGTGTCCTGGGCCTGCTCGGCGGTCTCCTTGGCCTCGCGTGCGATCTGCTCGGCCTCGGAGTCACCGTCGCCACCGTCGGACGGGCAGGTCTCGTCCTCCCAGACCTCGCTGCCGTCCGGGCAGGTCTTCATGGCCATGCCCCGCAGGTTGGCGTGGATGGTGACGCTGGTCTGGGCGGTCTCGCCCTCGTCGTCGGTGGCCGTAGCCACGATGGTGTAGTCCTTGGAGGCCCCTGCGGTGAAGCTGGCGCTCCAGGAGCTGGTCCCGGTCACGCTGCGCGCGGCCCCGTTGACGGTGACCTCCACGCTGGAGAGGTCGTCGTCACCGCCGGAGGCGGTCCCGGAGATGCTGATCGAGGACCCGGTCCGGTGGTAGCTGTCGTGGTCGGGGTTGTTGATGGAGACGCTGGGACCGTCCTCGGCCGGCGGGCTGGAGCCGCCGCCACCGCCACCGCCACCACCGCCACCGGAGGAACCGCCACCGACAGTGCTAGAACCCCCGCTTCCGGAGATCCTGACGTCTGCCACGGTGGGCGCGGTACCCGGGCTGGAACCCCCTCCGACCTCGCGGACGTCGAGGTAGATGTAGTCGTCGAGGGTGTAGGACCCGTCGCCGCTTGCGTCTGCGACGCAGTACCGGACGTTGGGGAGGGTGGACAGGCTCCGGGAGAGGTCGGCGTCGGAGGAGGTGACCCTGTCCCCCTTGGCGGTCTCGTCGGGGTCGATGACCCTGACGTCCCCGACCGAGATCGTGGCCGAGTTGTCGACGTCGATGAAGAGGCTGTCCTCGATGTCGTACCGGTTGTCGCCGTCCTCGTCGAAGAACCGCCACGTGCCGGAGACGGCCACCACGCTGGAGGAGGTCTGATCGAAGTCGCCAGAGCGCACCTGGGTCCCGGCTGCCAGGTCCGAGCTGGCCGCGCTCAGGCGGAGATCCAGGACACTGATGGTCGTATCAGCGGTCCGGCTCAGGTAGATCGGATCGTCAAGGTCGACGGTGCCGTCGCCGTCCTCATCCCAAGCGTAGAGGGTCCCTGCGGTCCAGTCGAAGTTGCCGGTGGTCAGGCAGGGGAACTCGATCCCCGAGTCGCCGCTCTGGATCACGTCACCCGCCGAACCAGCGTTCGACGAGATGACGACATCGCCAGGCGACAGGAACCCGTCGTTGTCCGCGTCGTAGTAGACCCTGTCCGACTCGCTCTCGGAGTCCAGCGTGCCGTTGTAGGTGCCGGAACCGTCGGCATCCACGTACTTGAAGCGGGTCGTGTCGACCCCAGCGGTGAGCAGGTTGTTCCCGACGTCGCCGTCGCTGGAGCTGATGTCCCCGAAGCTACGGCTGTTGGCTTCGTTGAGGCGGATGTCCCCCGCGTCGACCTCGCTATCCCCGTCCGTGTTGATGTAGAGGTTGTCGCCAGCGTCGAACTGGTTGTTGCCGTTGGCGTCGTGGAAGCTCAGGGCGCCTGTACCGATGCCCTCCATGGGAGAGGGTTGGCTGTCGACCTCGTCATCGTTGGTGTCGAGCTGGTCGCCCTCGCTGCCCGAGGCAGAATCCCCAGAGATGATGGTGACGTCGCCGGCCTCGAGCACCTCGTCGCCGTCGATATCGAGCCAGAGGGACTCCCCTGACGTGTAGGCGCCATCCGTGGTCTGGGAGTCGTGGAAGGCGAACTCAGGGGTCCCCCCGAAGCTCGTGAACTCGGAGACCACCTCGGAGGAGCTGGGATCGATGACCGTACCGTGGCCGGACGCGCCGCTCTCGTCCCCGGAGTAGAGCACGATGTCCCCGGGGGTGATGCGATCGTCGTCATCCATGTCCAGGTAGACGCTGTCGGCGGCGCTGTATGATCCGTCACCGTCGGCATCCCAGATCTTGATGGTGTGCGTGCCGGCGACGTCCTTGATCGTGTCGCCGACCTCGTTGTCACCGGTCTCGACCCGATCGCCCTCGCTGCCACCGGCGATGGGCACATCACCCTGCGCGATGGTGGTGTCGCCCCCTGCACCGCTGACGTCCATGTAGACCGCCTCTTCGGTCTGCCGGACACCGTCGGTGGGGCTGGGCTCGTTGTCGACGAACTTGAGCGTGGGCGTGATCGTCGTGTCGTACGACGTACCACAACAGTCGTCATCGTCGGCCGAGACACGGCTGCCCGGTGACTCGACGCTGTTCGAGCCATCCTTGCCCTCTGTCACCCGGAGGTCCCCTGGATCGAGGGTGCCGTCCTCGTCGATATCGATGTAGATGGGATCGTCCGGGTCCACATCGCATGTGGTGCCGTCGCTGTCGGCGTCGATGCACTTGATAGTGTCAAGCCCGCCATCGGCGCCACCGCTGCCTGTCAGCGTCGCGTGATCCTGCAAGCTCCCGAAGACGTCGTCGTCGGCCGCCAGCACGAACTCGCCGAACGTACCCGGGCTGCCAGCGTTTGCTCCCGGGATGAAGGCGAACGCTGCCGAGAGCAAAGCGACGGTGACGAGGATTGTGGTGATGTGACCTGGTCCGCTGTCCATGGGGATCCCCTGTGCTAGTCGAGGGAACAACGACGCCCGTACTTAAGGGGGTTGGATTTGGGCGATTGCACCCGCAACCGATCGATAACCAAGGCTCCGCTACCGGGAGGGGGAAGAGGAAGAAGGGGAAAGGGAGACGGGCCCGAAGGCCCGTGGGGTCGATCGGTTAGGGCCGATCAGTCCTTGCGGCGAGCCGCGACGAACGCGGAGCCGGCGATCGCGGCCAGAGCGGCCACGAGCCCGAAGCCGGGCGTGCCGTTCTCCGGAGCCTCGTCGGTGCCGTCCGCGGCGCCGTCGTCGGCACCGTCGTCAGTACCGTCATCGGTACCATCGTCGGTGCCGTCGGTCGGCTCGGGGCAGCCGTCGGAGGTGGTCGCGGCTTCCTCGGGGCAGGCATCCTCGTCGTCCGGGATCCCGTCACCATCGGTGTCGGTCTCCTCGGGGCAGCCATCGTTGGCTGCGGTGCCGGGCTCGGTGGGACAGTCGTCCTCGGTGTCGATGACACCATCACCGTCGGTGTCGTCGGTCTCGTTGCCGTCGTCACCGTCGTCGCCGTCGTCACCGTCGTCGTCCGGCGGGGCGGCGGTCCCGCTGACCTCGGTCAGGCGGACGTCGTTGACCGCGATCGTCTCGGCGCCGCCAGCATCTTGGTTGATGTAGAGCGAGTCGCCGCGGTCGAAGTTGGTGTCACCGTCGACATCGAAGAACCCGAGCAGGTTGTTGTCACCGACGTCGTTGTTGCTGTCGGTGAGGCCCAGGTTGATGTCCGGGTCGCCGGCGGTGACCGTGCTCAGCCCGCTCTCGGACTGGTAGGAGGTCACGCGGATGTCACCGACGGACACGGCGCCGGAGGCGTCGATGTCGACGTACATGGTGTCGCCAGCGTTGAACGTGGTGTCACCGTTGGCGTCGTAGTACCACAGCTCATCGTTGGCAGGCGCGTTGGCCGGCTGGTCGAACAAGCTGTCGGAAGTGCGCACGAGCGTGCCGGCGGCGTCGCCGTTCAGGGGCACGTCGTTGACCTCGACGTTGTCGCCACAGCCGCCACCATCGGCGTCGATGAAGACGACCTCGCCAGAGTCGTAGTCGTTCCCGCCGTCCTCATCGACGTTGCAGAGGACCGGGGTAGCCGTGAAGCCCACAGACAGGCTGGGCGTCAGGTCGGCGTCGCCAGCGGCGACGACCGTGCCAGCCTCGTGGGCGTCGCCGAAGGGCGTCAGG
>CAZBKU010000068.1:0-12013 GCA_964492585.1 uncultured Thermoplasmatales archaeon
CGGCACCTCCGTGGTGGACCAGGTCCTGGACGACGTGGCGCCCCACCTGACCAGCTCCACCGAGGACCACCACGCGGGGACGGCCCTCTCGACGCCGGCGGTGGGCCTCGGGACGGTCCAGGGTCATGCTCCCCGGTGCAGCCATCACGCCGGCAACGCGGTCGGGAGGCTTGAGGCTTGGTGCGCGGGTCCCGGCCGCGCCTTGGAGGGTCCAAGGCAACCTTCACCGTCCCCCACCCGTGGGGAGGACCGTGACCTGGGACCCCCCTCCTTGACACCCGACCCCCGTCGGGAACGACCCGGGACTTCCCAGGATCCTACCGACCTGAGATCCCCGCCGACCTAGCGCGACCACCGAAAACATCATCCGAAGACGAACAGCTTCGTGTCCCATGCGAGGGAGGCTTGCGATCCTGTTGGCAGCCACGCTCTTGCTCGCCGGCTGTATCGGGGGCGAGGAGACCGCCACGACGAACACGACCGCCGAAGACGACATGGCCGACGACACCGGCCAAGAAGCCCTGCCGGAACCGATCAACGACACCCAAGAGGTCCTGGTATCGGCAGACCCGGGGAACTTCGTCGGTATGGGCATCTGCCAGATGCCGACCGCCGAGTGCTGGGAGTACCCCTTCGAGGCCAATACGACGGTCAACGTCACCGGGACGCTCACCTGGGAGGTCCCGCTCAACGACTTCGACCTGTACCTTCTCGACGGCGACGAGCAGATCGCCGTCGGCGGCCAACCGCCGCCGACGACCGAGGAGATCGCGGCCCAGGACATCGGTCCCGGCGAGTACCGCCTGGTCGTCGTCGCCTGGCTGGTGGTCGACGGCTCGTTCACCCTGGAGGGGACCTTCGACCACGTCTGACCCAGGCAGCCCTGGCACGACCCGCCGCAGGTGACCGCCACCCGTATCAGCGACCGTACCGTTCTTAGGCACGAGGCCCTTGGCCTTGCCATGCCCGAGCCGACGGCCACCGAGGATCCCGGGTCCGAGCAGGACCCCGAGACCACCGAGGCCCAGATCCTCGCCGAGATCGCCGAGATCAAGGAAGGCGGCCCCCAGAAGTACAAGGACCGCCTGAAGGACCAGGACAAGCTCTTCGTCCGGGAGCGCTTGCGCCTGTTCTTCCCCGGCGGTCCCGACTTCGAGGACGGCCTGTTCGCCAACCACCGCGCCGACGACGACCTGCCCGCCGACGGTATGGTCACCGGTGTGGGCACCCTGGACGGCCGACGGGTGTTCTTCCAGGCCAACGACTATACGGTCAAGGCCGGCAGCATGGCCGAGAAGGGCGTCGAGAAGTTCCTCCGCGTCCAGGAGCGCGCCCTGAAGGCCGGCAAGCCCATGCTCTACCTGGTCGACTCCAGCGGGGCCCGGATCACCGACCAGTCCGGCTTCTTCGCCAACCTCCGCGGGATCGGGAAGTACTTCTATAACCACTCGATCCTCAGCGGTCGGATCCCCCAGGTCGCCGTGCTCTACGGGCCCTGCGTGGCCGGCGCGGCCTACACACCGATCTTCTGCGACGTGACGATCATGGTCCGGGACATGAGCGCCATGTGCATCGCCAGCCCCCGCATGGTCGAGATGGTCACCGGCGAGGAGATCAGCATGCAGGAGCTTGGCGGCGTCGACGTCCACGCCGAGGCCTCCGGTTCCTGTCATCTGGTCGCCGAGAACGAGGAGCACGCCGCCCTCTTGACCGCCCAGGTCATGTCCTACCTGCCCGACACCTGCGAGGACAAGCCCCCCCGCTACGACACCCGCCCGCCGGCCCGCGATCCCACCGAGATCGAAGGGATCGTGCCCGAGGACCCCAACCAGCCCTTCGACATCCGCGAGGTCCTCGAGGCCGTCGTCGACGAGGGCAGCCTGCTCGAGCTCTCCGAGGGGTGGGCGCCCGAGCTGGTCACCGCGTGGGCCCGGCTCGACGGCAAGCCCATCGGCATCGTGGCCAACAACAGCCTCCACCGGGCCGGGGCGATCTTCCCGGAGAGCGCCGACAAGGCCGCCGAGTTCATCACCAAGTGCGACGCCTACAACATCCCCCTGGTCTACCTGTGCGACACGCCCGGCTTCATGGTGGGCCTCGACGTCGAGAAGGCCGGCATCCTGAAGCGCGGCAAGAAGTTCATCTACGCCACCAGCACGGCCACCGTCCCCAAGCTACCCGTGGTCGTCCGGCGAGCCTACGGGGCCGGCCTCTACGCCATGTGCGGCCTGGCCTTCCAACCCGAGTCCCTGCTAGCCCTGCCCGACGCCGAGATCGCGGTCATGGGGCCAGAGGCGGCCATCAACGCCGTCTACCGTCGCAAGATCGACGCCATCGAGGACGAGGAGGAACGCCAGGCGTGGATCGAGCAGAAGCGCGAGGAGTACCGGCAGGACATCGACATCCGCGTGATGGCCGACGACCTGATCGTCGACCACGTCGTCCCCCCCAGCCAGCTCCGCAAGGAGCTGATCAGCCGGCTGGATGCCTACGAGGACAAGACCTTCCACCTGCCCGAGAAGAAGCACGGGACCGTTATCTGAACCCCGATGCCTGACCACGCGACACGCACCCCGACCCACCAGGACGAGCTCGAGGCCGAGAAGGAGCGCTTCTGGGAAGAGATCGGCCAGGCCCCGCCGGGGGACCGACCCCTTGTGATCCAGCTCCTGGGCTGGGCCCTGATCCTCCAAGGGGGAGCCCTGGCTCTCGTCCTCCTGGAGAGCGCCATCGGGACGACCTGGTTCCGGCTCGACATCCTGCTCCAGGGGTTCGGTGCCACCATCCTGGTGGCCACCGGCATCCTGGTCGACCGGGCCAACCCCTGGGGGTTCTGGACCGGCCTGGCCGTCAGCCTGGCCGGCGCCGTCCTCTTCGCCCGGGCCTACCTGGCCGGCAGCGGCCTGTTGACCGGCATCGGCGCCCTGTGGGACGCCGGCATCCTGCTGGGTCTCCTGGTCGCCCGGGACCGTTTCTTCGAGGGTAGGGGGCCAACGAGCTGACGGTGACCGGCCTGCTGGATCCCCGCGGCCGGTCCTGGCAGATCGCTGGACCACCCGCCAGGCTCATACCGATGCGTTCGTTATGACCAGCGTGCTTCACGCTGCCCGCCTGGAGGTCGCCTGATGGGACTGTACTACGAGGAGTTCGACGTCGGCCAAACCTTCGAGCACGAACCCGGCCGCACCATCACCGAGTCCGACAACGTCATGTTCTGCGCCATGACGATGAACAACCAGCCCCTCCACCTCGACGAGGAGTACGCCAGGGAGACCCTCTTCGGCGAGCGCGTGGTCAACGGGCTTCTCACCTTCTCCCTGGCCGTCGGCCTCTCGGTCCCCGATCTCACCGAGGGCACCATCATCGCCAACCTGGGCTACGACGACGTCCGCCACCCCAAACCGGTGTTCCACGGGGACACGATCCGGGTGACAAGCGAGGTGCTCTCCAAGCGGCTGACCAGCAAGCCCGGACGGGGCATCGTCGAGATCGAGACCATGGTGACCAACCAGGACGGCGCGCTGGTCTGCGAGTTCAAACGCACCGCCATGGTCGAGACCAAGGATCCCGACGCGGTCAAGCCCAAGGAGGACCGACCATGACCGACCAGCTTGCCTACACCCCCCGGCGTTCGATCCTGTACACGCCCGGCACCCGACCCGATCGCATCGAGAAGGCCCTGACCATGGACGACGGCCCCGATGCCGTGGTCGCCGACCTGGAGGACGCCGTGGGCCCCGACGGGAAAGAGAGCGCCCGCAAGCAAGCCACCGAGACCGTGGCCCAGGTCACCGAGGCGACCGCGGACCGGTGCATCCGCGTCAACGCCCAGGGCACGCCCTGGCACGCGGCCGACCTGGAGGCCGCCGTGCGCGCCCAGCCCGATGCCATCGTGGTCCCCAAGGTCGACAGCATCCGGGAGCTCAGCGAGCTGGAGCTCGACATCGAGCCCCTGGAGGAGGAGCTGGGCCTGGAGGTCGGCACGATCCCGCTGCTCGTCCAGATCGAGACCGCCCAGGGGGTCGCCCGTGCCCTGGAGCTGGCCGAGACCATCGTGGATCCCGTGGCCCCGCTCACCCGGGTCGAAGGGATGATGTTCGGGGCCCTGGACTACGCCCGGGACATCGGGGCCAGGAACACGCCCTCCAACCACGAGGTCGTCTACGCACGGCAACGCGTCGTCCTGGCCGCCGCCCTGGCCGAGGTCCAGCCCATCGACCTGCTGTTCGACGACTACACGGACGCTGAGGGTCTGGCCAAGGAGGCCGAGGAGGGCCGCGACCTGGGCTATGCTGGCAAGCAGATCATTCACCCGGACCAGATCGCCCCGGTCCACGACGCCTTCACGCCCAGCCAGGAGGAGATCGACGAGGCTCGCGAGCTGCTGGAGGCCGTCGAGGAGGCCGGGATCGAGCACGGCGGCGTGATCGGGTTCAAGGGCCGGATGATCGACCGGCCGGCCGTCGAGCAAGCCAGACGGACCGTGGCCCTTGGTGACGCGCTGGGGCGCTGATCCCACCTAGGCAGTCGGCCGGAGGCCACCGTCCCGGACCCTAGGGTCCCGGTCTGGCACCCAGGGACCGCGACCCCCTTGATGGCTCCTAGCTCCACGATAAACAATCATTGAATCCTTCGTTCTTGGAGGGACTATCAGGGTCTGTGAAGGGTCAGAGAGAAGGTAAGCGCACCTCTAGAGTCACAACGACTATAACGATGATACCGATTGGATGGCCGTGGTCCCGATGTTGAACCGCACGACGATCTTGACCGCCGCCGCGCTGATGTTGACCGCTGTCCTGGTCGCCCCTGCTGCTGCAGCCGACGGGCCAGAGCCCGACTGCTACGAGCGCTACTACGAGGCCACCGCCGGGCCGATCACCGTCGTCTCCCGGGACTCCTGTAGCTACGAGGTCACCGTCGACCCCGACTGGCAGCCCCCGGTGAGCTGGACCGACGGTGACGATGCCGTCACCCCAGATAGGCCGGATCAGAACTGCTACCAGTGGTACTGGGAGGTCCCGGTGGGTCCTGTCAAGGTTGTCTCCCGGGATTCCTGCACCTATAGCGTCGAGGAGAACGAGGACTGGGAGGGTGTTGGCGAGTACATCGCCACCGGCCAACGCGGGCCCGACTGCATGCCCCGCTACTGGGAGCAGGACGCCGGCCCCTACACGATCGTCTCCAAGAACACCTGCCACTACACCATCGAGGAGAACGAGGACTGGGACGGTCCCAGCCCCGGAGGGCCAGGCGACCTCTTCCAACCGGCCTGACCCGGTCACCCATCGACCGCCCTCGGCCCCAGGAGACCGGTGCCCAGGCCATCGGTCAGGCCCCCGGTCCTTGGTGAGGACCGACAGGGGACCGCGGTACGGCGCCCCGTCCACGCACGCAACGCCTAAATACAGGTCCCTATTTGTCGGCGTCAACGCAGCCGATGAGGCCCACCCTTCCAGGGAGGGCCGAGGTGGCTTGATGCCATCGCTGCGAACCTAGGTGATGAGCACATGGCGATGTACGTTCGTTTCGAGACCCCGCAGGATCTGCAGGACAAGGCTTACGAGGCCGTCGAGAGCGCCCGTGACTCCGGTGACGTCCGCAAGGGCGCCAACGAGGTCACCAAGGCTGTCGAGCGCGGTGAGGCCGAGCTGGTCGTGATGGCCAAGGACGTCCAACCCGAGGAGATCCTGGCCCACGTACCCCTGCTCTGCGAGGAGAAGGGTATCCCGTACACGTACGTGGAGAGCAAGGCCGAGCTGGGAGCCAGCTGCGGTCTTGAGGTCGCCACCAGCGCGGTCGCGGTGGCCGACGCCGGCCGCGGCGCCGATCTGGTCAACCAGATCGCCGACGAGGTCGCCGGCCTGCAGGAGTAGAGACCCTCCAAGGTGTTGAACCATGGGTGAAGAGTACAGCGACGACGGCATCCCGTCCGAGGTGGTCGAGGTCGTCGGCCGGACAGGCATGACGGGCGAGGCCACACAGGTCAAGGTCCGCGTGCTGGACGGCCGCGACGAAGGCCGCATCATCACGCGCAACGCCATGGGCCCCATCCGAGAGGGCGATATCCTGATGCTCCGCGAGACCGCTCGCGAAGCCAAGAAGCTCGGCGTGCGGTGATCACGATGGTCGAGCATAGGATCTGTGATTTCTGTGGAGAGCCCATCGAGCCCGGCACGGGCATGCTCTACATCAAGAAGGATGGCACCCAGTTCTCCTTCTGCACGAGCAAGTGCCGGCGCAACCGCATCGACCACGACCGCCAGCCGCGGTACTTCAAGTGGACGCGTGAGTACCAGAAGGGCGGTGTGCAGTAGGTGGCCGAGCAGACCTTCGTGATGGTCAAACCCGATGGGGTCCAGCGAGGCCTCGTCGGCGAGGTCATCAAGCGCATCGAGGATCGTGGCCTCAAGATCGCCGGCCTCAAGTTGGTCGACGTCGACCAAGCGTTGGCCGAGACCCACTACGACGTCCACCGCGACAAGCCCTTCTTCGAGGGGCTGGTGGACTTCATCACCAGCGGCCCCGTGGTCGCCATGGTCGTCGAGGGCCCCGGTGAGATCATGGCTGTACGCGCCCTCAACGGCGCCACCGACCCCATCGAGGCAGGTCCCGGCACCATCCGCGGCGACTTCGCCGTGGACATCGGCCGGAACATCGTCCACGGCAGCGACTCCCCGGAGACCGCTACCAAGGAGATCAAGCTCTGGTTCACCGACGACGAGATCGTCGGCTACGACCGGATCGACGATCCCTGGGTCGAGGAGTGACCTGATCGACGGGGGCGCCCTCACAGGGCGCGCCCGCGTTCTTCGCTTTGATCTGTGAGCCTAGGCGCTCGTGCGCTTGGCCACGTCCAGGATGACGTCCTTGAGCTCGCCGGTCTCGGCGTAGACCGTCCGTTGCCTCTCGGACCCCATCTCGTGCCGGGTCGCCACCCGAGAGAGGGTGTCCATGTGGCCCTCCAGGCCCAGGGCGTCGATCTCCTCCTCTAAGAGGATCCGGCTGAGCTCGAGAGCCTCGGGCACGGCCAGCAGGTCGACCTCCCGGTCCTCGTCGAGGTGGATCAGCCGAGCGCGGGTCCCATCTCGCATGGCTCGCCACCGGTTCTCGGCGACGACCTGATCGAGCTGGAGCAACCCCAGGTGCTCACCTGTCCGGTGGGCTCGGGTGGCCCGGGCTACGATGGCTTGGATGAGGCCGGCCAGGGCGACGCTGAGCTCGGGATCGGGCACGGCGTCGCAGACCCGAACTTCCACCGTCCCCAGGCTGGGCCGGGGGCGGATGTCCCACCAGACCTTGGTCATGTCCTCCATCGCACCGGCCTGCCGCAGCGTGTCGATGGTCATCCGGAGATCCTCCCAGTCCTCGAACCGGGGCTGGAGGCCGCTGCGGGGCATCGACTCGAAGATCCGCAACCGGACCGACGCCAGGCCCGTGTCCAAGCCTCGCCAGTACGGTGCGTTGACCGACAACGCCAGCAGCAACGGCACGAAGGCCCGAAGCGCGTTCATCGCCCGGACGGCCTCTTCGGAGGAGCCAACGCCGACGTGGACGTGCTGACCGAACACCAGGCTGCGCTCGAACGGCCACCGGACCTGGCGGCGAAGCTCGTCGTACCGGTCGGACTGGGTGATGTCCTGATCCTCGTACCGCGCCCACGGGTGGGTCCCTGCTGCGGCGACGATCAAGCCCTGGTCCTGGGCACGCTCGAGGAGCTCGCCTCTCAGCTGGCAGACGCTCTCTGTGGCCTCGTCGATCCCCTGGCAGACCGGTGTCGCGGTCTCGATGACCGCCTTGAACAGCTCGGACTGGAAGCGGGCATCGCTGGGACGCCCTTCCAGGACCTCGGCGGCCCGGGAGACGAGCGCCCCACTCTCGGGGTCGATCAGCTGGAACTCCTCCTCGATCCCGAGCGTGAAGCTGGATTCCGGGGCCGGCTTCACGACGGTGCCGCTTGTCTCCAGCGTCATAGGTCGACCAGTTCCCAAAGGGAGGGATGCCATTTAGGGGCTTGCCACCGGGTCACGAGGCGATCACCGGTTCGATCGGGCCCAGCCCGGTGTCGTCCACGTAGGCCTCCAGCACGGCCCAATGGTCGGCGTTGCCGGTGAAGAAGGCCTGGTTCGTGACCAGGATCGACCGGTCCTCGTCGTCGAAGGCGATGCTGGCCGGCAGATCGTAGGGGATCTCCTGGAGTTGGTTGTGGGCAGGGTCCGGGAACCTCTCGATCTCGGTCCCGTCGGACGAGAGGATGGAGATCTGGTTGGCGCCGGCCAAGGCGACGTAAAGGCGGCCGGACTGGCCGAAGGCGACCCCATCGGGTCCGGCGGCAGGCTGGGGGTAGAGGTGGAAGAGGCCCAGGTCACCGGCGCTGGGCGTGGCGTCCTGGGCGGGCAGGGTGTAGATGGCGCCCTGCGTGGCAAGCACCGGCGTCGTCCCGGCCACCCAGGGCTGGAACTGGCCGGTCATGGCGATGTACAACGTCGAGCCCTGGGGCCCAAGAGCGATGCCGTTGGTCGCGAAGATGCTGTCCAGGCGCTCGTCGGCGAACCAGACCTCCGCGTCGTGGTTGGCCGGCAGGCCGCCGGCCGGGACCCGGTAGATCACCGCCTGCTCCAGGTCGGTGACGTAGGCATCCCCGTCGGGCGTGAAGGCCAGGTAGTCGGGGAAGGACGCTTGATCGAGGGTGTTGGGCGAGCACGGTGCTCCCCGGTCGATCTGGGTCCCATAGACCTCCTCACCGCAGGGGGATAGGTCCGGGAAGGTAGCGTAGGTCTCCTGGCTGGCCTTGGTGATCCGTCCGTCGGCGTCCTCGGTAAGCGCGATCCGGAGCAAGCGCGCCGGGTTCCGGTCGAGCACGTAGAGCCGGCCCTGGTCGTCCATGGCCATGCCCAGGATCCCGTGGGCCTCGTCGGTGGTCTGGCCGTCGATGGTCATGTCGCCGATCTGGGTCCCGGTGACCTTGTCGAAGACGAAGATGTGCGATGGGCCTTGGCCGCTGTTGCCGAAGACCGGCGTGTGCGTGCCCACGTACACGCGGTCATCGTCGACGTAGATGCCCTCGGGGGAGCCGGGGTCGCCGATCTGGGTGAACACGGTCGTCTCGCCGGTCTCCTGGCCGTGGCTCGTGGCCAAGGCCGGGCTCAGGGCCAGCACCATGAGGCCTGCGCCGATCACGGCGAAGGCACGCCTCCCCGTTGCAGCCTCTGCTACCATGCGTGAGCCTCCATGGCATGGAGGGTCCCTGGCAGGCAAAGGTGTTGCGGGGCTGGCAAGCCGGCGGACATGTGCCCGGGCGCTAGGGCGGCGTCCGGTCGACGAGGTCGCGGACGACCTCGGTGAAGTCGCCGGTCTCCTCGTAGACCTCGAGCTGGCGATCAGCTCCGGTCTGACGGCGCTGGACCACCTCCTCGATGGTCGCCATCTCCCGCTTGAGACCCAGCTCTGTCGGGATGTCGCCCAGGATGTCCTTGGTGCTCTGCCAGGCCTGGTCCATGGGGATCGCCTCGGCGCCCCCGGCGGGTGTGAGCTGGATCAGCTTGGCGTCGATGCCGTCGCGCATCGCTCGCCAGCGGTTCTCCTGGATGACCTCGTAGTTGTGCTGGAGCGGTGGCGCCTCACCGTTCTCGTAGGCCCGGCACAACCGGACGACGAGGGCCTGTGTCAGGGCCGCGATCGCCACGCTTAGGTCGGTCTCGGTCGGCAGGTCGGGGATGCGTAGCTCGACCGTGCCCAGGTCGGGACGTGGCCGGATATCGTACCAGATCTTGGTGTAGTCCTCGATGCTGCCGACGGCCTTGAAGGTGTCAACGGCAGCTTGGAAGTCGGCGAAGTTCCGGAACGACCGAGGCATCCCGGTGCGTGGCAGAGCGTCGAAGATGCGCACCCGGCACGACTTGAGGCCCGTGTCCTTGCCCTTCCAGAAGGGCGCGTTGGTGGACAGGGCCAGCATCAGCGGCAGGAACGGTCGCAGGTTGTTGTTCACGAAGATGGCCTGCTCGGCCTCGGGTACGGCCACGTGGACGTGCTGGCCGAAGATCAGCTCGCGTTTGGCGGGCCACCTAAGCTCCTCGATGAGCTCCTCGTAGCGCTCCTTGTCCGTGTACGGGTTGTCCTCCCAGCGGGCCGTTGGATGGGTGCCGGCCGCCCCGATGGCATAGCCTTTCCCGTGGGTGTAGTCGACCAGGCCGCCCCGGAGGCGTACCACCTCCTCGCGGAGCTCGTCGATGTCGTGGCAGATGTCCGTGGCCGTCTCGACGATGGCCTGGAAGAGCTCGCTTTGCAGGTTCTCCTCCAGGTCGGGCCCGGCCTTGCCGAGCACCTCGTCGATCCTGGCCACAAGCTCGCCCGTCTCAGGATCGAGGATCTGGAACTCTTCCTCGACCCCCATGGTGAACGGCTCGGTGGTCCCGAACTTGGTCATCACGCCAACCTCCCATGGCCGCAGTGTCTGGAGCAGGGCATGGTGGCGGGTCGCTGTGCCTAACGATGGGTCGCTTCCCCCCTTAAGCGTTTTTTCTTGTGGCCCCGGAGCGTGCGGTGGCTCAGCGGGGCGGACCGGCGGGCCGACAGGCTGGGCCCCCTCGGCGTTGACCCCGGTGGTCGGCCAAGCTTCTTATGGTCCCACCCGATGCCAACGACCATGAGCCGGGAACTGGACATCGAGACCCTGCGCCACGGGACAGAGCTCGTCAAGCGGGGCTTCGCCCGTATGCAGAAGGGTGGTGTCGTCATGGACGTCACCACGCCCGAGGAAGCCCGCGTGGCCGAGGAGGCCGGCGCCGTGGCCGTCATGGCCCTCGAGCGCGTGCCTGCCGACATCCGCTCCCAAGGCGGTGTCGCCCGGATGAGCGACCCCACCGTGATCGAGGAGATCATCGACGCCGTGACCATCCCGGTCATGGCCAAGAGCCGGATCGGGCACAAGGTCGAGTGCCAGGTCCTCGAGTCCCTGGGTGTCGACATGATCGACGAGTCCGAGGTCCTCACCCCGGCCGATCCGTTCTTCCACACACTCAAGAGCGACTTCGACGTCCCGTTCGTCTGCGGTGCCACCAGCCTGGGCGAGGCTGTCCGCCGCATCTGGGAGGGCGCGGCCATGATCCGCACCAAGGGCGAGGCCGGCACCGGTAACATCATCGAGGCCGTGCGCCACCGCCGGGTCATGATCGACGCCATCGACCGGCTCGACCGCCTGGAGAAGGACGAGCTCCAGACCCTGGCCGAGACCTACGCCCAGCCCTACGTCAAGCTGGCCGCCGAGGTCCGCGAGGATCAAGCCCTGGCCGGCGAGACCGGGCTCGACGAGCCGTTGATCGGCGGCAAGACCGGCCAGGAGATCGTCGAGGGCCTTTTCGACGTCATCCTGGAGATCCAGCGGGGTGGCCGCCTACCGGTGGTCGACTTCGCCGCCGGCGGCATCGCCACGCCGGCCGACGCCGCGCTCATGATGCAGCTAGGCAACGACGGCGTCTTCGTGGGCTCTGGCATCTTCAAGTCCGAGAACCCGTCCAAGACCGGCCGGGCCATCGTGGAGGCCACCACCCACTTCGACGACCCCAAGACCATCGCGGATGTCAGCCGGGACCTGGGCAAAGCCATGAGCGGCATCAACGTCGACGACCTCGAGGACAACCAGCGCCTGGCCGGCCGCGGCTGGTAGGCCGCTCGGTCACACGAGGCCGACACCCCCGCCGGGTCCCAAGCGTGGGACTAGCGCAAGGGCTTACAGGGGAGGCGGGACAAGCTAGGTGTATGCCAGAAAGATGCATGACCTGCGGCTCGCGTGAACCCTCGGACGCGCTCGTGGGCCTCCACGGCCTCGACCAGGGGCACCGCGAGCAGGGCCACCGGATCCAGCTCTGCCAGCGGTGTCTCTCTGAACGTGAAGCCACGGCCTGGCCGCTTGAGAGCGAGGATGGCCAGCGCTTGATGGACGCCCTGGCTGACCATCGTCTCCCGGCCAAGGGTCGCTACATGTACGTGCAGGAGGCCGAGGAGAAGATCCACCTCG
>CAZBKU010000069.1:0-11917 GCA_964492585.1 uncultured Thermoplasmatales archaeon
CAGCGACCGGTCGGTGGGGTCGCCGGTGGAGAAGCTGAGGTCCTGGAACCCGGGGTCGGGCTGCTGGAGGTTGGCCACCGGCGGGGCTCGCCCGTGGCGCAAGAGCTCGACGGCCATGACGTCCTCGATCCCGGCACCCATGGCGTGGCCGGTCAGGCCCTTGGTGTTGCTGATCAGCACGTCGCCGGCGGCCTCGCCGAGCGCGCTCCTGAGGGCGTCGACCTCGGCTTGGGCTGACCCGCCGCGGGCGGGGGTGGCCGGTTCGTGGCTGACGAACACCAGGTCCTGGGCCAGCTCGTCCTGGCCAAGCTCCAGGGTGGCGCGGGCACGGTCCAGGAAGGTGGCGACCTCCTGGGCGACGTGCTCGGGGTGCAGCCGGGCGCCGTGGAAGGCGCTGTTGGCCAGGTGAGCGTCGACGAGCTCGGCCAAGGGGGTCAGCCCGCGCTCGGCCGCGGCGTCCTCGGTCTCGAGGACGATGCCCAGGGCCCCGCTGCCGATCAGCATGCCGTTGCGGCGCTGATCGAAGGGCAGGGCGGCCTCCTCGACCCGGTCGCTGGTGGTGGCCGCGCCGGCCGACAGGAACCCGGCGCCGACCAGGGGCAACAACGCGTCGTTGCCGGCGACATCCGCGCCGACGACGATGACGCGGTTGCAGCGGCCGGTGGTGATCCAGTCCTGGGCCAGGGAGAGGGCCGCGGTGGTGCTGGCGCAGGCCGCGTTGACCTGCAGGTTGGGGCCGCGGGCGCGGAGCAGCTGGGCGACCTGGGCGTGGCCCATGGCCAGGGCCTGGAACAAGAAGCCCCGGGGGAAGCCGGGCTGGTCCTGGGCCGCGGCCGGCTGGGGACCGTCGGTGCCGGCGGGCTGGCCGAGGTGGGTCTGGCTGGCCCAGTCCATCAGGGCTTGTCGGCCCTCGGGGGTGTCGATGTGCTCGGAGAGCCGGTTGATAGCGTCGACCAGGATGCCGGGGCTGGCGCCCTCTTGGACGGCCTGGTGGGCGCGTTGCTGCAGGTTGGTGATCAGGCTGTCGTACCCGGGGAAGGCGCTGGCCAGGATGACCCCGGTCTCGCCCTGCAAGGGCTCGGGGAGGACCCAACCGTCCTCGAGGATGGTGCCTGTGCTGGTCTCCCGGGTCTCCCGGACCAGCGGGATCTTGGCGTCGGTCAGGGCGTTGAGGGCGGCGACCAGGGCCAGCTCGGCGGTGGCGTCGGTGTGCTGGACCCAGTCCTCCTGGACGTCGTACTCGGCCAGGTCGACGCTGCCCAGGCGGCCGGCCAACTGGACGACCTGGTCGGGGTCGTCGATGGCGGACAGGTGGGGGCCTTGGTCCTCGTCCTTGACCAGGCGGGTGATGCCCATGTCGGCCATGGCCTGCTTGAGGTGGCCTGGCACCGGCTCGATGCGGTTGGTCCCATCGAGCAGGGCCTCGACCTCGCCGGGCGCGAACGGGTCCTTGGCGCCGGGCAGGCCGACCGAGACGCCGCTGACGACGACCTTGGGGACCTGGTCGGCCCCGTTGGTCGCTGAGGTCGTCGGGGTGCGGGCTTGGGCACGGCCGGCGGCGGGCTGGGGTCGGGTCGACGATGGCGACCGGTCGCGTGGCCGGGCCTGGCTCGGGGCCTGGGGGGTCGATCCGGTCGTCGGCTGGTCGGTGGGGTCGGTGTCCAGGTGGCCGAGGGCGGCCAGCACCAGCAGGGCCTGCTCGAAGGTCTCCTGGGCGCCGGTGCGGGGGTGGGCGGTGGGCACGGCCGGGATGCCGGGCAGGTTGGCCTTGGCCAGGTTGGCGAGCACGCGCTTGGGGCCGGCCTCGACGACCAGGTCGACGCCGTGGTCCTCGAAGGCGTCCATGGTGGCCACCCACTCGACCGGGGCGGCGACCTGTCGAGCGAGCAGCTCGCGGATCCGGTCGGGATCGTCGGGGTAGGGCTCGGCGGTGACGTTGCTGATCACCGGGATCCTGGGCGGGTCGACGGCGATCTTGTCGAGCACGCGGCCCAGGGGCTCGGTGGCCGGGGCCACGATGGGGCTGTGGAAGGCCGCGCTGACCGGTAGGCGGCTGGCCTGGATGCCGGCCTCCTCGGCCCGGGCCTCGATGGTGTCCAGGGCCTCGGTGGTGGCGGCCAGGACGGTCTGCTCGGGCCCGTTGACGTTGGCCGGCCAGGCCTTCAGGCCCTCGATCAGGGCTTGGGCTTGCTGACGATCGGCGCGGACGGCGATCAGGCCGCCGGGGTCGTCGACCTCGACGTCGGCCATCTCTTGGCCT
The DNA here is from genome assembly GCA_964492585.1 of uncultured Thermoplasmatales archaeon. Classification (GTDB taxonomy): domain Archaea; phylum Thermoplasmatota; class SW-10-69-26; order SW-10-69-26; family SW-10-69-26; genus CAYXGD01. Next base: position 2,261 of record CAZBKU010000069.1, read on the forward strand.
CGGGCGCTGACGGCGTGCAGGGCGTCCTCGAAGCTGATGACGTCAGCGGCGACCAGCGCAGCGTACTCGCCCAGGCTGTGCCCGGCGACCACGTCGGGCTGGACGCCCAGCTCCTCGAGGATGGCCAGGATGGCGATGTCGCAGGTCAACACGGCCGGTTGGCAGACCTCGGTGGGGGTCAGCGCCGCCAGGCCTTCTTTCCCTTCCAGGGCCAGGATGTCGCTCAGGGGCTGGCCGATCAGGGGGGTGAGAACCTGGTCGGCCTCGTCGAGGACCTCGCGGGCGGCCTGGTAGGTGTCGGCCAGGTCGAGCACCATGCCGGGGTACTGGCTGCCTTGGCCGGGGAAGACGATGCCCAGGTCGCCGGGGGATCCCTCGGCCAGGGCGATCCCCTTGGAGAGGGCCAGCTCGGCGGGCAGCTCACCGGCCAGGACCTTCTTGGCGGTGGCCAGGTCGGTCTCGGCGGTGACGGCCAGGCGGACCGGGTCGTCGGTCTCGAAGGTCCACGTGTCGGGATCGGCGTCCAGCTGGGCCAGGACGGCCTGGCGGTCCTGGCCGCTGACACGCTTGAGCCCGAGGCGGTGGCCTGCCGGGCTGGGCTGGGGGACAGGCTGGAGAGCGGCCTGGGGCGTGGGGTCGGGGCGTGGCCGGTCGGCCGTCGCCGGGGATGGGGCGCTGAGGAGGACGTGGCTGTTGGTGCCGCCGAACCCGAAGGCGCTGACACCGGCTCGCCGGTGCTCGTCGTCCCAGGGGGCTGGCTCGGTGACCAACCTCAGGGGGCTTACCTGCCAGTCGACCTGGTCGGTGGGCTGGTCGACGACGGTGGGGGGCAGGATGCCGTGGTGGATGGCCAGGGTCGCCTTGATCAGGCCGGCGGCGCCGGCGGCGGCCTTGAGGTGGCCGATGTTGCCCTTGACGCTGCCCAGGGCCACGCTGCCCGGGTCGGCGCCGTCGAGGATGGCCTCGAGGGTCTGGGCCTCGGCCGGGTCGCCGACCGGGGTGCCGGTGCCGTGGGCCTCGACCAGGGAGACGGTGGTGGGATCCCAGCCGGCGTCGTCGAGAGCCGAGCGGATCGCCCGGACCTGGCCGCTGGGGTTGGGCGCGGTGATGCCCTTGCCCTTGCCGTCGCTGGAGGACCCGACGCCCTGGATGGTGGCGTAGATCCGGTCGCCGTCGGCCACGGCGTCGGCCAGGCGCTTGAGGACCAGGATGCCGCAGCCCTCGCCCATGACGAACCCGCTGGCCTTCTGGTCGAAGGGGAAGCTGCCGTCCCGGGAGAGGGCGCCGATGGCGCTGAACTTGGCGTAGGCCGCCGGGTCCATGGAACGGTCGACACCGCCGGTGATGGCCACGTCGACCACGCCGTCGCGCAGGAGGCCGACGGCTTGCTCGGTGGCCGCCAGGCTGCTAGCGCAGGCCGCATCGACGGTGCGGGCGGGGCCGCCGATGTCGAAGACGCTGCAGATCCGGCCGGCGATGACGTTGGACAGCTCGCCGGGCATGGTGTCCTCGGTGATCGGCGGGAGCTTGTCGAGCTGGCGGTCGATGACGCCCAGGGCGGCCTGCTTCTCGTCGGCGTCCAGGTCGTCCTCCTGCTGGATCTGGGCGGCGGTCTCCCGAAGCGAGAGCCGGCGCTCGGTCCAGGCGCGCTGTTCGCCGCCCAGGGCGTTGCCCAGGATGACCGCCCAGCGGTCGCGAGCCTCGATCTCGTCGAGGCCGGCGTCTTGGATGGCCCGGTCGGTGGCTTGGATGGCCCAGCGTTGGCTGGCGTCCATCTGGTCGGCCACGGCCGGCGGGATCCGGTAGGCGATGGGATCGAAGGGGGTCTGGTCGGGGTCGATGAAGCCGCCCAGCACGGTGTAGGTCCCGTCCTGGCCGTCCTCTCGGAGGTGGGCAGAGGCCGGAACGGGCCAGCGGGCCTCGGGCAGCTCCTGGATGGAGACGTGACCGTCCAAGAGGTTCTGCCAGAACGTGTCCACGTCGGGGGCATCGGGCAGGACACAGCCCAGGCCGACGATGGCGATGGTCCGCTCGCCGGGGCGCTGGCCGTCGGCGGGCTGGTCGGTGGCCTCCTGGGTGGGCTGGTGGCTGGGCTGGCGGGCGGGGAGGTCCAGGCCCTTGGACAGCCGGTCGGCGGCGGCCCGTTGGACGGTGTGGGCGTCGCTGGTGACTCGTGTGTGGAGCTCCTCGATGCTGTAGATGTCCTCGAGCAGCTCGGCGCCCTGGCCCATCAGGTAGTTGCCATCGGCCAGCTGTTCCTCGGTGGGCACGTCGTGGTAGGTGCCATCCTCGGCGCGCTTGACGCCGCGGGCGGCGGTGCGCGTGGCGCCCAGGTTCTCGTGCTCGAGGGTCTGCTTGCGATCGTCCAGGGGCTGGCCCTGACGGACCAGCTCGCGTTCGAGACCGGTGATCTTCTCGGTGAAGGGTGTGGGCGCGCTTCTGGCGCGGATGCCGACGGTCTCGCCGGTGACCTCGGTGCGGTTGCTGGCCAGGACCAGACGCTGGTAGGCCTCGGTGATGGCCCCGGTCTCGACGATCTCGCGGGTGGCCAGGTAGGCCGTCCCCATGAGCACGCCGACTTTGAGGTCGTCCAGGCCGGCGGCCAGGGTGCCAGCCATGGCGGCGGTGGCGTCGTCGCTGACCCCACCGGCCAACAGCACGTGCAGGTCCCGGTGGCCCTGGGCGGCTTGCAGGGCCTGGTCCCAGAGGACCAGGCTTGGCAGCTTGCCGATGTGGCCGCCGCACTCGTTGCCTTCGACGACGATGTGGTCCAGGCCCATGTCCAGGGCTTGCTGGACGATGCCCTGGCTGGGCGTGTGCAGGTAGGTGGAGATGCCGGCGTTCTCGAGGTCGAGGGCCTGCTCGGCGGTGCCGGCGGCGATCAGCGCGATCGGTGGGGTGTGCTCCTTGAGGATGCGGATGTGGGCGTCACGCTTCTTGGCGTTGACGTCCAACCCGATGATGCCGCACCCGAAGCTGGCCCCGTCGAGGGCCTCCTTGGTGCCGACCAGGGCCTCCTCGGCCCAGTGCTCGCGCAGGGCGGCGAAGGCCAAGAACGGCAGGCCGCCGGCGTCGCTGACGGCCTTGGCGAAGGGGGGGACCTCGCTGACGTTGGCCATGGCGCCCTGGACGACCGGCAAGCGGGTGCCGTGGCTCTCGGCCAAGGCTGAGCCTTCCTGCAGGGGGAAGCTGGAGAGCTGCTCGGCGACGCGGGCCTCCAAGGCGTCCAGGACGGCCTCGAGGCTGCCGTGCTGGGCCAAGGCGGTGGCGTGGGCGGCGTCGTGACCCAGGGGGTGGAAGCCCTGGCCGGGTGGCACGTCGAACCCGGCCAGGTGCTCGTCCAGGGCTTCGGTCAGCCGCTTGCGGCGGGTGGCTGGGCCTTGGTCGGTGGCGGCTTGCTCGGCCTCCCAGAGGTCGTGGACGGCCTGGTGGGCCACCCGGGCGTGCAGGTAGAACGGTTCGTCGAGGGTCTGGCCGATGGCCTTGACATCCGACCCGTCGAAGGCGCCCAAGGCCCGGTGCCAGGCCTGGGAGAGGCCGGTCTCGGGCAGGAGGTAGAGCTGGGCGTCGAGGACGACCATCTCGGCGTGGACGAGGAGCGCGCCGGTGGCGTTGGGACCCGCACCCCCCCAGGCGATGATCGGTAGGTCCAGGGTGGCCAGGGCGGGCAGCAGGACCAGGTTGGAGCGGGTGCTGGCCCGGCCTGGCCCCTCGGCGCCCCGGGCGACCAGCAGATCGGCGCCGGCGTCCCGGGCGCGGCGGCCCTCGGCCTTGGAGCGGACCTCGACGGCCACGGGGACCCCGATGGCTTGCCAGGCCTGGATCGTGTCTTGCAGGGAGGCGACGTCGCGGTGGGCCAGGCGCTGGGTGGTGAGCATGGCCAGGGCCGGCTCGGCGATGGGCTCGGTGGTGGGGTCGACCCGGAGGACGAGCTGGTCGCTGGGGAGGCCGGCGGTCTGGTCTTGCCAGCCGGGTCGGGTGGCGTCGATCATGGCCCAGGCGCCGGCGTCGGTGGCGGCGCGGGCGAGCGTGGGCTCCAGGCCGGGGGGCTGCTGGATGATGGTACGGTCGCGTAGCTGCATGGGGGGATCTCTCCTAGAGGGGGATGTTGCCGTGACGGTCGGCGGGGTCGCGCTGCTTGTCGATGAGGCGTCGCAGGTGGGCGGCCAGGCGTGGGCGGGTCTCGCGCGGGGCGATCACCGCGTCGATGTAGCCCTCGCCGGCGGCCTGGTAGGGGGTCTCGAAGGCCTCAGTGTACCGGGCCTTGAGCTGTTGGACGGCGGCCTCGGGGTCCTCGGCCTGGGCCACCTCTTTCCGGTGGAGGATGCGCACGGCACCCTCGGGGCCCATGACCGCGATCCGGGCGGTGGGCCAGGCGAGGTTGACGTCGCTGCCCAGGTGCTTGCTGCACATGGCGATGTAGGCGCCGCCGTAGGCCTTGCCGGTGACCAGGGTCAGGGTCGGGACCGTGGCTTCGGCGTAGGCGTAGACGAGCTTGGCGCCGTGGCGGATGACACCGTTCCACTCCTGGTCGGTGCCGGGCAGGAAACCGGGGACGTCGACCAGGGTGACCAGGGGCACGCCCAGGCTGTCGCAGGTGCGCACGAACCGGGCCATCTTGGTGGCCGCCTCCAGGTCGAGGACGCCGGCCAGGTGGCTGGGGTCGTTGGCCACGATGCCGACCGGGATGCCGCCGATGCGGGCCAGGCCGACCTTGGCTTGCGGGGCCCAGCCTTCCATGATCTCGAGGAAGCGGCCGCCGTCGACGATCCTGGCGATGACCTCGAGGACCTCGTAGGGCTCCTCGGGGTCCGAGGGCACGATCCCGTCGAGGACCGGGTCCTCGTGGGGGTGGCTCTCGGGTCCGTCGGTGATGGGCAAGGGATGCTCGGCCGACCGGGGCAGGTGGTCGAGCAAGCGCGTGGCCAGGTCGATGGCCTCGTGCTCGTCCTCGGCGACCAGGTGGGCCACGCCGCTCTTGCGGCCGTGGACACCGGCGCCGCCCAGGTCGTCGAAGCTGACCTGTTCGCCGGTGACGGTCTCGACGACATCCGGCCCGGTGAGGAACATGTGCCCGGTGCCGTCGATCATGACGACGAAGTCGGTGAGCGCCGGGCTGTAGACGGCCCCGCCGGCGCACGGGCCGGCGATGATGGTGATCTGGGGGACCAGGCCCGAGGCTTGGACGTTTCGGGAGAAGATGTCGCCGTACCCGGCCAGGCTGGCCACGCCCTCCTGGATGCGGGCCCCGCCGCTGTCGTTGATGCCGACGATGGGACAGCGTTGCTCGATGGCCTGGTCGAGGACATGGCAGATCTTGTCGGCGTGCGCCCGGCCCAGGCTGCCGCCTTGGACGGTGAAGTCCTGGGCGTAGACGGCCACTGGCCGGTCGTCGACGGTCCCTGTGCCGGCCACGACGCCGTCGCCGGGCTGGTCGGGGCGGGCACCGTCGCCGACCTCGGGGATCTCGGCTCGGCGCAGGGCGCCTTGCTCCAGGAAGGAACCGTCGTCCAGGAGCAGGTCGAGGCGTTCCCTAGCGGTCAGCTTGCCCTTCTCGTGCTGGCGGTCGATCCGGGCCTGGCCGCCGCCGAGCAGGGCGTGGGCCAGACGTCGCTCCAGCTCGTCGAGGCGTTGCCGCGTTTCGGAGCGCGGGACGACCGTCTCTGGGTTGGCCTCGGCTGTGCCGAGGATCAAGGCGTCTGATCTCACAGGTACCCACCGTACCTCCCGAAGACCTGGAGGTCTTGAACGTTTGGGCACTTATCATCGACAGGCCCGAACGACGCCGGGGGGAGGGTCTCGTCAGATGACGATAGGCCCGGCGATGGCTTCTTGAGAGGAAGCCTGGGCTCCGGGGAGGATGTTCGACCGCGTCCTCGTGGCCAACCGGGGCGAGATCGCCGCCCGGATCGTCTCGACCCTGCGTGACCTGGGCGTGGGCTCGGTGGCGGTGCACAGCGAGGAGGACCGCCGCCAGCCGCACGTCCGCCTGGCCGACGTCAGCGTCGACCTGGGCGACGGCCCGCCGGGGGAGACCTACCTGGACGTCGAGGCGATCGTGGCCGCCGCCGTGGAGACCGGGGCCGACGCTGTCCACCCTGGCTACGGGTTCCTCTCCGAGCAGCCCGAGCTGCCCCGGGCCCTGGCCGACGCCGGGATCACGTGGATCGGGCCGCCACCGCGGGCCCTGGAGACCCTGGGCGATAAGGCCCGGGCCCTGGCCCTGGCCCGCGAGCTGGACGTCCCGGTCACGCCGGGCAGCCCGGGCCCGGTCGAAGATGCGGCCCAGGCGCGCGAGGTGGCCGACGAGATCGGGTACCCGTCGGTGCTCAAGGCCGTCCACGGGGGCGGTGGGATGGGCATGGTCCGCGTCGAGGGGCCCGAGGCGGTCGAGGCGGCCTTCGAGGAGGCCTCGACCCAAGCCCAGCGGGCCTTCGGGGACCCGGCCTTGCTGGTCGAGCGTTGGTGGGAGAAGCCCCGGCACGTCGAGGTGCAGGTGGCCGCCGACCAGGACGGCGAGCTGGTCCACCTGTTCGAGCGGGAGTGCAGCCTCCAGCGCCGGCACCAGAAGCTGGTCGAGGAGGCCCCGGCCCCCTGCGTGGACGACGCGCTGCGGGACGCGTTGACGACGGATGCCCTGAGGCTGTGCCAGGCCGCCGGTGTGACCTGCTTGGCCACGGTGGAGTTCCTGGTGACCGAGGACGGCTACGTGTTCAACGAGGTCAACCCGCGGATCCAGGTCGAGCACCCGGTCACCGAGCTGGTGACAGGCCAGGACCTGGTGGCCTGGCAGGTCCGCCTGGCCGCCGGGGAACCTCTGCCGCTCACCCAGGACGAGCTCGACATGCAGGGGTGGGCGATCGAGGCCCGGGTCAACGCCGAGGACGCCCTGGCCGACCTGGCCCCGGTCGGGGGGCAGATCACCAACGTGCACGTGCCCCGGCGTCAGGGCCTCCGGGTCGACCACGCGCTGGTGCCCCAGAGCCGGTTGTCGACGACGTTCGACAGCCTCTTGGCCAAGGTCATCGGGCACGGGGCCGACCGGGACCAGGCCATCGACCGTTGCCGGTCCGGCCTGGCCGAGCTGAGGATCGGGGGGGTGCCGACGACCGCTGGGTTGTTGCACACGGTCCTTGGCCTGCCCGCGGTGCGTGCCGGGGCGTTGCACACGGACCTGTTGACCGACCAGGGGCTGGCCGCCCACGTCGGCCGGGTCCGCGGTGCCATGGCCACCCTGGTGCTCGACGCCGGGGTCGGGGGCCAAGGCCGGGTCCGTTTGGATGGTCACCAGGCCCGCTGGGAGCTCGACCAGGGCCGGGTCCTGATCGACGGATCGCCTGTGGCACCGGTGGGCCAGGTGGTCGGTCCCGGGCGCCTCGAGGTCGACGGCCGGTCCATGGAGGGTGGTCTTTCCCAGGCTCGCCAAGCCGCTCTGTCCCAAGGGCCAGGTGGAGCCGTGGGGATCGACAGCCCGTTGTCGGGCCGGGTCGACCGGGTCCTGGTGGCCAAGGGCGAGGAGATCGCTGCGGGCCAGGACCTGGTGGTGATCGAGGCCATGAAGATGCGCAACCGCGTCTCGGCCGAGCACGGTGGGACCGTGGTGGACCTGTCTGTGACCGAGGGGGACCAGGTGGAGAAGGGGCAACGGTTGCTGGACCTGGAGCCGGTCAGCTGAGCATCTGTTTGCCGCCGGCGCTGGAGGCTAACGGGAACTGGGCGTGGAACGTGGCGCCCTCGTTCGGTCCAGCGCTCTCGCACCAGATCCTTCCACCGTGGGCCTCCACGATGGCCTTGGTCACGTACAAGCCGAGGCCGGACCCTGAGCCGCGATCATGACCCTCGTGGACCTGGGAGAACGGCTGGAACAACCCCGCCATCTGAGCCTCCGTGAGGCCCTGACCCGTATCGGCGACCACGAGCCTACCGTACCCTTCGGCCCGGTCGACGGTCACCCGGATCGACCCATCTGGCTCGGTGAACTTGATCGCGTTCTCGACGAGGTTTGCGACCACCTGCTCGAGACGCTGGGGATCGGCCTCGATGACGGCTTTGGAAGCTTGCTCTAGGTCCAACCGCAGCCCCTTCTCGTCGGCCGCCGGGCGATAGGACCTTGCCACCGGCAGCACGATCTCGTCGAGCGGGAGGATCTCAGGCTCGATGACGAACGCCTCACGTTCGGCCTCTGAGGCCCTGGAGAGATCATCGACGAGGCGCTCGAGCCGGGCCAGGCTGTGTTCCAGGCCCTCGATGGCCTCCTCCACCCCTTCGTCTGCACCGGCCTCTGGTCCAAGGACCATGCGGAGCGTGGCCAACTGGAACCTCATGGGGGTCAGGGGTTTGGACAGCTCGTGGGCCGTGGTAGCCACCAGCTCCTGGCGCTCGCTGGCCTGCGCCTCGAGCCTCTCGATCTCCACCTGGCGTCGCAGGCCCCGATGCGCTTCCTCCTGGCGGTGCCGCTCTTCGGTGACGTCCCGGACGATCGCGAAGAAGTCGACGATCTCGTCGTCCTCGATGACCGGCCGGCCCAGGGCAGAGGCCCAGCGCCAGGACCCGTCGCTGGCCTCGTACCGGAAGGTCGTCGCCAGGGGTTCCTGGCCATCCAGAGCGGACTGGTACCCCTCCACGAGCGCGTCGGTGTCGTCGGGGTGGACGAGATCGATGAAGGCTCGACCGATCCACGCCTCCCGGTCCCATCCCGTGATCTCCTCGAAGGCAGGGTTGAGCGACGTGATGCAGCCGTCGGTATCGAGGGTCACGGTGACATCGGGCGCAACCTCGAGCCAAGCCGCATGCCGTTGCTCGAGCTTGGCCAGGGCCTCGTGGGCCCGGTGCTCCTCTGTGCGATCCGAGGCGATGACGACCACACCGAGGGTATCTCCCCCCGTCTCCACCGGCCCGTAGGAGAGCTCTAGGATCCGCGGATTAGCGCTAGGTGGGTGATAGGTGACGGGTAACCCCTGTTGTCGGTGACCGTCCAGGGCGGCCGCGATGTGCTCCGCCAAGCCGCCGGACGCTTCCCCGTCGTCGGACCCAAGGGAGGCGAACGGGGTACCGAGGATCTCGTTGGCCTCGTGACCTAGGATCTGCTCTGCGGCTGGGTTCCAGGTGGTGATCCGTCCGCTGCGGTCCACCGTGATGACGGCGACCGGTGCCGCCTCGACGATCTGCCGGAGTTTACGCGTCGCCTGAGAGGCAGCCTGCCGCGATTCGATTTCGTCGGTGACATCCCGGAACGTCCAGACGCGACCTGCGGGCTCATCCCCGACGCCGAACGGGTAGCTCCACCGCTTGACGACCCGGCCGTCGTCGAACCACACGAGATCGGTGCTGGCGCGCTCGGTTTCCTCGTAGAGCTCTCGGACCTTCGAGAGGAAGGTTCCGGGATCGTCTAGCCGATCGGCGGCGTGGGAGAGGAGCTCTTCGTCATCGGCCTCCCGGGCCACGTCCTGCGGGATGCCCCAGAGCGCGAGGAAAGGCCCGTTGTACGCTAGGATCCGGCCGTCGAGGTCCACCACGAGGACCCCATCCTGGACGGCTTCCAGGGTGGTTTCGAGGAGCGCCTTCGACATCGGCCCTGCGTCCCATGCCGAAGGAAGCGCTACGCGTCCACCTCGGCCGTCGCTGGTTGGTTCAGCGTTCCCGGTCAAGGTTCCACCC
>CAZBKU010000070.1:0-11718 GCA_964492585.1 uncultured Thermoplasmatales archaeon
CGGTGCCCCGATGGTACCGCTTCCTTGGATGTGCACGCGGGCCATGGTCCTCACCCACAGCGAGACGAGATGGGGTCTAAAACCTTCCTGCCGCCGGTCGAAACAGTGCGCGGTCCGATGCACAGCCGGCTGGATGGGGTCAGAGCGTCCCTGCCGTCAGGATTTGCACAGATCGATGAAGTTCTGGAAGATACGCTCCCCGAACTCGGTGTCGCTGACCTCGGGATGGAACTGGAGCCCGAACAGGTCACGCTCCTCGTTGCGCATGGCCTGGACCTGGCAGTCCTTGGAGCTGGCCAGGACCTCGAAGCCGTCGGGGACCACGGTCACCTCGTCGTTGTGGCTTTCCCACACCGTGCTGGTCTCCGGAAGGCCCGCCAGGAGATCATCGTTCTCGACGTCCGGGTTGAGGACCAGCTCTGTCCGTCCGAACTCGGGGACCTCGGACGGTCCCGCCTGGCCGCCGAAGTGGCGAGCCATGAACTGGTGGCCGGCGCAGATGCCCAGGACCGGGACGTCGGCGTCGTCGAGGTAGGTGCCGCACTCGCCCAAGGCGTCGTCCAGGCCGACCCGCGGCGCACCGCCGGACAGGACCAAGCCGTCAACGTCCAAGGCCTCCAGCGGGGTCGTGTTGGCCTTGATCTCGGTGTCGACGCCAAGGTCTCGGAGCATGCGCCACTCGCGGTGGGTCCACTGTCCGCCGTTGTCGATGACCACGATACGGACCATCAGGACGGCACCTCCGTATCGTGGGAATGAGCCCGAAGGTCCCCTTCGGGAGGACTCACGACGATCCTGACCATCTAGGGGCTCACCGCCTGGTGCAGGGGGATACGGGCCACGGGGGAACTACACGAGGGAGGTTCTTAAGCGTTACCGGCTGTTCGCCGACGCCTGTCGGGGTGTGACCACCTGCGGTGACACATAGCTCCTCAAGGGGACGTGCACGAACTGCATCCTACCCTGCCATCCACGGCCGTAGGCCGTCTGGGGGAGTGTGTTGCCGTGAACCGCCTCTGGAGGATCCTGCCGGTGCTCCTGCTGCTGTTGGCCCAGCCAGCGTTGCCCATGGTCCTCGCCCACGGTGGGAACGGGGACGGCCACGAAGAGGGAGGTGGCGACCGTGCCGCCCAGGCCTGGAAACCCAACGCGACCCGGTTGACCCCCGAACGCCGCTACGTCGAGCAGCGCAACCTCGACGCCTCCGGGCCGATGGTCGTCTGGCAGGAGCGTGAGCTCGGCCGAGACTGGGACATCGTCGCCAAGAACCTCAGCAAGGACGGCCCGGCCTTCCCGGTCACGGTGGACGCCGACCCCCAGACCCAACCCGTGATCCAGGGCCCGTGGGTCGCCTGGGTCGAGGAGCACGAGGGCAACGAGGACGTGGTCGTCCTGAACCTTCGCTCCGGGGAGCAGTTCCAGCTCCCTGACAGCGGGGAGGACGACATCGGCCCGACGATCGGGGACAAGACGGTCTACTGGCAGGTCCGGACCAACAAGAACTCAGGGTACCTTCGCGGCTTCGACCTGGTCGAACGCAAGGTCCTCTACCCCATCGAGAACACCACCATCGTGGCCCATCCCGACGCGCACGGGCCCTACCTGGCATGGGCCGAAGGCAACAACCTGGAGACCAAGCTCCGGGTCCGCAACGTGGACACCGGGGAGACCTGGAGCGTGCCTGGGTTCTGGGCGCTCCGGGATGGCCCTGCCATCGGTCGGTGGGGCCTCGGGTTCGTCGCCGAGGTCACCGACGGTCAGGAGGGCACCTACGCCCAGGTCTTCAACTGGACCCGGGAGCACGTGAAGGCGTTCCGGACCGGCAAGTACCCCCACCAGAACATCGAGGTCTGTGATGCCGGGGTCATCTGGGATCAGTACGCGCCAGAGGTCGACAACTCGCCGACGGTGGCGCTCTGGGACGGTTTCACAGACAAGATCGGCGACTTCGGGTACGACAACCACGCCGCGGACTGCAGCGGGGACACGTTCATCTACGAGAAGCAGGTCCCCGCCGAGGATCCCGACCTTCCCGAGACCCGGCACATCTACCATCTGGATCTGTCCTCGGTCCGCGCCCCGTCCAAGGCCACCATCGAGATCGATCCCGGCCAGGAACGAGGTATCTACCAGGGCCAGACGCTGTTCACCGGGCAGCTCACCGTGGGCGATCCCCGTGAACCGTTGCGGGGCCTCTGGGCTCGGGTCGACGGTGGCGAGCTCCAGCCCGTCGAAGCCCGGCCCGCAGGGGAAGGCACGTACCGTTGGCGAGCCGAGATCGACATGAGCCGGCTCTACAACGGGGAACACAGCCTCAAGATCATCAGCATCGACGACCGTGGGACCCAGACCGAAGAAGGGTTCACGTTCTTCACCCACGGCGAGTACAACACCCAGGACGATGTCTTCGACCAGCCGCTTCGGGTCCCGGTCGAGCGGTCCTCGCCCTTCCCTTTCAGCATGGTGGATCACTACCAGGACTACCAGCCGTTCTACAACACGATCCTGTTGTTCCTTGGTGTCCTGGCGTTGATCGCCTACTTCGTCTACCGGTGGCTCCAGCAACGCCCGCCGGCCCCACCGGAGTACGTGCCGCCGGAAGGCCTGGAGGATAGCGACGACCGTTCCCGAGAGTCCAGCGCTTGACCAGCAGCTGATCGGTTGGGGATCGAGAGAAGAAGAACGAGAGGGGCCCGGGGGCCCTGAGATCGACGCCTCAGTCGGAGGAGCTCTTGCTCTTCGAGCTGGAGCTCTCCTTGGAGCCCGAGGACCCCTTCGAGGTGCTCTTCGCGCTGTCCTTCTCGGGGGTGCTCTTGGTGCTCCCCTTGGTCTCCTGCTCGGGTTCGGAGCCCTCGCTGCTCTCGGTCTCGGCCACCGGAGCGGTGGTGACCTCCCGGCTGGTCATCTTCCTGGTCCGGGGGAGGTTCTCGCGGACCAACTGGCTGACCTCCTCGGTCTGCCGGCGGACGGCCTCGGTGACACCCTCGGTGCGCTGGCTGACCTCCTCGAGGACGTTCTCGGTGCGCTGGTTGACATCCTTGGAGAGCCGGATGACGCGCTCGCGGCCCTTGTCCAGCGGCTCACGGATCACCTGGGTGGCGCGATCCAACGGGTCGCCATGGCGGGTCGTGTAGTCGTCGTACTGGTTCTTGGCCAGCTCGACGTGCTCCTTGGCGGCTGTCTCGATCTCTTCGGCGGTGCGCTTGGCTGTGTTGCGTAGGTTCTTCAGGTCCATGGTGGTCACTCCTGTGACGGGTTGGATGGGGAGGGTCGGTCGGTCTCGGCATCCTCCAGGTCGATGGCTTGCTTGACCCGGTCCTCGGCCGAGGTGCTCTGCTGGGCGACCCAGCGTTCGATCCGGCCGTAGAGACCCTGGAAGGTGGCCGGTGCGTTGGTCTCCAGGAACGCCTTGGTGGCCTCGCTGGGTCCCTGGAAGCGCTCCTTGAGGTCCTCGTACTCGTGGAAGGCCACCCGCATCTGCTGCTGGGTGGCCGCCTTGATCTCGTCGACGAGATCCCGGGCGTCCGGCTGGGTCGTCGCCTCGCCCTCGGGAAGGACCACGAGCACCTCTCGGCCGGCGTACTCGGTGAACCCACTGATCTGCCCGTTGGGGCTCACGCGTTTGGTCCCGAGGATCTTGCCGCGACCGATGTCGATCTTCATGCGTTCACGCTCTCTGTGTTCCGGTGTAGCTGATACAAGCCCTACTTATATTTAAGGGTTTGGAGGGGGCTACTACTCTAAGGAGTAGCTTATCGGTGCAGGGGGTCGGCCGACCGCGAGACCCGTCACGTCTCCCGGAGCTGGAGGCGGTGCTCGGGTTCCTCGGCCGGGCCCCAGGTCGCCTGGTCCATGGGCGTGCCCAGCTCCAGCTCGAACCCAGCGCACGGCGTGCCCAGGTCGAACCGGTCGATGACCTCGGGGTCGATCTCCCCGTAGTGACCGAGCACCCGGCCGCTGGCCTTGTCGGTGACCGCCGCGCAACGCCCGGCGATGAACGGGGGCCGGCTGGCAGCGCTCTCCTGGAAGGTGTACCCCAAGGCCCGAAGCACGGCCTCGACGTGGGACTTGACCCGGGTGAACCCGGCATCCGAGGCCATCTCCAACCCGGCTACCCGGCGCCGGTTGACCGGCGCACCGGCATCGGGGTCCGGTCGGACGACATCGCCGACCTCGAAGAGCCGCTGGGGCAGATCGCGGTGGGTGTTGCGCGAGGCCAACGTCAGCAGCGGGGGCAGCAGCCGACGCCGGAGCACCGCCTGCTCGCTGGATTCCGGGTTGGCGGTGGCCACCACCGGCTCGTCGGCCCCGATGGCCTCGGTCTGCTCCCATCGACTGGTCAGGGTCAGGGTCATGACCTCGAGGTAGCCAAGCCCGGTCAACGCTCGGCGGACCTGCTCGTCGAACCGTTGGGTCCGGGAGGCCTGCCCGTAGGTCACCGCCTCGGGAGAGGAGCCCTGGAAGGTGTCCATCCCGTGGCCGATCCCGATGTCCTCGATGAGATCGACCTCGTGAAGCACGTCGCTACGCCACGCGGGGATCTCGACGGTGACCCTCGTCCCCTCGGCGGTCACGCCGTGCCCCATGCGTTCCAGGGCCGTGACGACCTCGTCGGGCGTCAGCCCGAGGCCCAGAAGCCGGTTGGCCCGATCGACGTCGACGGTCCGTTGGCTGGTGGACAGGTCGGGCGTGACCAGAGGTTCGTCGTCCTCGGCGACGTGCACACCCTCCAGTTGGCCGCCGATCTCGGCCAGGTGGCTGAGCACGATGTTGAGGACCTGGCGGCAGGCCCGTCGGTCGGTGCCGGTGACGTCGACGAAGACGTCGGTGGTCCCTTGCCGCAAGGTGGTCGTGGTCCCGTTGATGATCGGCGGGAAGGACAGGATCTCGCCCTCGTCGTCGACGATCAGGGGCCAGAGGTCGTAACCCTCGACCAGATGGCCGTAGTCCTGGCCCTGCTCGATCTCGGTGAGCATCTGCCGCATGGTCATCTCGTCGCGCCCGTGCAGGGGGACGAAGCTGATCTCGTCGGGGTCCACGCCCTTGTAGGTGTAGGGGCCGGTGATCCCCCGAGCATCGTGGATGCCCACGCTGACCTTCCGCCGGCGGGCGCCCAGGCCCCAGTGGAGGTCCTCCTGGAGATCCATGAGGGCTTTGAGCCCGTCCTCATCGAGCTCGATCCCGTGGGCCGCACCGCACACGATCACCGGCCGCACGTCGCGGACCGACGGGTCGACGATCAGGGTCTCCTGGGGCTGGCCAACCTCGTAGCTGGTCAGGCCCGGCTCGTAGCCGAGGTAGGCCCGCAGCGCGCGGCCCAAGAGCTCGGCGGAGAGCAGGTCCGGCCGGTCCGGGAACACCTCGACCGACCACTCGGTGCCCTGGCTGTCCTCGACCGGCACCCCGAACATCGGCAGGCGTTCACGTAGCGTCTCCTCGTCGGTCTGCTTGCCCAGGGCGGCCTGCAGGCGTCCGACGGGGAAGTGGAGGACCGGCATCTCGCCCTCCATACCGAGGGGGTCTACATAAAGGGTGGCGGATGACCAGGGACGGGGTCGACCCTATGGTCGATCCGGTCCTGGGGCCTCTCGTTACAGCCAAATAACCCGCTCCCTTTGGCCAGCCACCGTGACCAGCCGACTTCCCGGCCTCTACAAGCTCAGCGTGGACGACCGCCTGGCCAAGCTCAAGGAGGAGGGCATCCTGGACGACGAGCTCACCGAGGCTCTGATCCACCCGGTGCCCCTGGCCGAGCTCGACGACCTGTCCGAGAACGTCGTCGGGCGCTTCGAGCTGCCCGTCGGCCTGGCCACCAACTTCATCGTCAACGGTCGCGAGGTGGTGGTGCCCATGGCCACCGAGGAGTCCTCGGTCGTGGCCGCGGCCAGCCACGGCGCCAAAGCTGCCCGTCCCAAAGGGGGGTTCACGGTGGAGGGCGGCTTCCCCCGGATGATCGGCCAGATCCACCTGGTCGATCTGGACGACGCGTACCAGGCCCAGGCCCAGCTCCTGGCCGTCCGCGAGGAGCTCGTGTCGACGTTGCGTGACCCCGAGGGATCGATGGAACGCCGCGGCGGCGGACCACAGGACGTCGAGGCCTACGTCCACCAGCTCGAGGATGGCACCGAGTTCCTCACCGTGCACATCATCGCCGACGTGCGCGACGCCATGGGGGCCAACTACGTCAACGGCCTGGCCGAGGAGCTGGCCCCGCACCTGGCCGAGATCACCGGCGGGCGCCCCCTGATGCGGATCCTCTCCAACCTGGCCACCAAGCGGGTGGTCCGCGTGGCGGCCGCCTTCGACAAAGACCGGCTCGGTGGCCAGGAGGTCGTCGCCGACATCGTCCGTGCCAACGAGATCGCCAAGGTCGACCCCCACCGGGCGGCCACCCACAACAAAGGTGTGCTCAACGGGATCACCGCCGTCACGCTGGCCACCGGCAACGACACGCGGGCTGTGGAGGCCGGGTGCCACGCCTACGCCGTCCGGACCGGCGCCTACCGGGCCTTGACCACCTACGACCAGACCCCCGAGGGCGACCTCTTGGGCAACCTCGAGGTCCCTCTGCCCCTGGGGACGGTGGGCGGTGCGACCTCCGTGCATCCCCAGGCCCAGGCGGCCCTGCAGGTCTTGGACGTCCGCTCGGCCCAGGAGCTGGCACACGTGGCCGCCTCGGTCGGCCTGGCCCAGAACGTCGCCGCGTTACGCGCGCTGGTCACCGAGGGTATCCAGGAGGGCCACATGGCCCTCCACGCGGTGAACCTGGCTCGTCAGGCCGGCGTGCCCAAGGACATGGTCGACGAAGTGGCCCAGCGGATGGTCGACGGCGGCGAGGTCAGCCAGTCGGCGGCCCGCCGGATCGCCAAGGAGCTTGGCGCACGCTTCGAGTGACGGGCCCTCCCCGGTGGCCTGGGCCCGAGCCCTGAGACTCCCCTGTCAGAGGTTTTATCCCGCTGGCTCATCCTGGAACCCGTAGATGCGGAGACACCGGAGGACCGGCCGCGGCCGGGGTCCGGGAGGTGCTCCCGGGGCCGGCGACGACGCGCCTGGGTTGGCCCTGCGACGGCCCCTTCTCATCGCGATGGTGGCGGTGCTGGCGGTCTTGGCCGCCGGTTGCCTCGGTGACGAAGCGGGTAGCGGTCCCCAAGCCCCGGGCCCGGATGAGCCCCGCAACGCGTCGGGCTCCGAGCTTCCCGACGAGATCACCGGCCTGGAGAACGTCGGCAGCATCGAGGCCGAGGATGGTCGAGGGGTCGAGGTCCGCGATGGCTACGCCTACGTGGCGGCCACCTCGGGGTTCTACATCGTCGACCTGTCCGATCCAACCCAGCCGGAGACCGTCTCCACCTTCCTGGAGGCTACCTCCCGGTACGTGGACCTGCTTTCCTACCCGGATCGGACCGTCGCGGTCCTCTCGGGGGCCAACCAGGAGGAGATGTACTTCGTCAACGTCACCAACGTCACCACGCCGAAGCTCCTGTCGACCTTCTCCCCGGATCGGACCGTCCACAGCGTGACCGTGATCCCTGGCACGCACCTGGTCTACAACAACCGCGGGGTCGGCGACCCGGTCGAACCCGGAATCGACATCATCGACGTCTCGGACCCGGCCAACCCCGAGCTCGTCGAACGGTGGCCCTTGCCCCGGACCTCGGGCACCCCCAAGGAGGCCCCCGGGTGCGCGACCGTCAAGACCTACCCCAAGGTCGACCTGGGGGTCTGCCCGGCGGTCAGCCAGACCTACCTCCTCAACCTGAGCGACCCTGAGGAGCCCGAGGTGATCTCGACGATCACCAACCCTGCCATCAACGTCCACCACTGGCCGGCGGTGGTCAACGACCACGAGACCTTGCTCATCGCCGACTGGGCCTCAGCCTCGAACGCGCCGACCTGTGGCGGCTCGGACCAGGTCGCCGGCCAACCGACCTCCACCCCTGCAGGCGCGATCTGGGCCTACGACATCTCGGACATGAGCGAGCCCGCACCGACGGGTTACGTCTCGGCTCCGACCCCGTCACCCGGCCAGGCCACGCCATGCGTGGTCCATACGATCACGGAGGTCGCCGACCGGCCCGTCGTGGCCGCCTCCTGGCACAATGGGGGTGTGGTGCTGGTCAACGCGTCCGATCCCATGGCACCCCGCGTGGTCGATCAGTGGATCGGAGGCCACGAAGCCTGGTACGCGGCCTACGCTGATGGTTACGTCGTCTCGGGCGCCAAGGACGCAGGCATCGACGTGCTCGAGCTGACCTGAGCCTTAGGCTGTCAGCGGTTCTGCTTGCGGACCAAAGCCAGGGGCTCGGCGATCCGGGTCACACAGAACGCGCACTCCAGGCCGGGCTCGGTACCGTTGTCCTGGGCAAGCACCGTGAACTCCGGGTCCACGGGCTCCCCGTCGTTGGAGATGCACGCCGGGTTGGGGCACGCCACCAGGCCCGTGACCTGCTCGGGCAGCTGGGGACGGATCTTCTCGGCCACGTGGTAATCCCGGATCAGGTTCACCGTCGCCTCTGGGGCTAGGACCGCCAGACGCTCCAGGTCGGCCGGATGGAGCTCCCGGTCCTCGACCTTCACGAGATCCTTGCGATCTTGGCTGTCCGAGGGCACGTTCATGACCACCGAGACCGTGGATACCGACCCCCCGCGGGGGATGCCTAGGACCTGGCAGACGGACAGGGCCGAACCGGCCGGCAGATGGTCGATCACGGTCCCGTTGCGGATCGGGGTGACCTTGAGCTCTCGGGCCATCAGGTCTCCACCCCCAGGACCTCTCGAAGGACGGCCATACGGACCGGCAGCCCGTTCCTGGCCTGCTTGAAGTAGGCCGCGTGCTCGGTGTCGTCCACGGCCGCATCGATCCCGTCGACGCGGGGCAGCGGGTGGAGGACACGCAGACTTGGCTTGGCTTCGCGCAACAGGTCCAGCGTGATGGGCTCCTGTCGCTGGGCTGGGGCCTCGTCGATCCGCTCGCGTTGGACCCGGGTCTGGTAGACGATGTCGACCTCCGGGATGACGCTCTCGAGGCTGTCGGTCTTGTGGATCGTCGCTCCGCGTGCCTTGGCCTCGTCGACCAGGCGGTCGGGCAGCCGGAGGTCGCCGGCGGGGACCAAGGTCAGCTCGGCGCCGTACAGGGCCAACGCCAGGACCAGGCTGTGGATGGTTCGCCCGTAGCGTAGGTCGCCGGCCAGGGCGACGTGGACGTCCTGCAAGCCGCCGGCGGCCTCACGGATCGTGAACAGGTCGGTGAGCGTCTGGGTCGGGTGCTCGCCGGCGCCATCCCCGGCGTTGACGATGGGCACATCTGAGAACCGGGCAGCCAGGCGCGCGGCCCCCTCGCGGGGGTGTCGGAGGACGATGGCGTCGGCGTAGCCGCTGACCACGCGCACGGTGTCGGCCAGGGACTCGCCCTTGGCCACGCTGGTCGTGGTGTCGTCGGCGACAGAGATCGTCGATCCGCCCAACCGTTGCATCGCCGATTCGAACGACAACCGCGTCCGGGTGGACGGCTCGTAGAAGAGCGTGGCCAACACCCGGCCGGCTGCTTCGTCGAGGCGTTCGCCGGCCCCGCGCTTCGCCTGTCGCTGGGCCTCGTCGAGCAAGGCGTCGATGCGCCCGGTGTCCAGGCCGCGGACGCTGACAAGGTCCGCTTGGCCGGTCCCGGGTCCCCCGGTGGACCCTCGAGCAGCTACCATACGGGTCCGCAGACCCGACCCCCCACATGAAGGTGCGGGTCCCTGGCGCGGTGCGAGGGCCGAAACGTCCTTGAGCTGGCCGTCGGTGGACCCGTGCCGATGGTCGCCCCGCTACGCCGCTTCGAGATCTTGGCCGAGGATGCCCAGGAGAGAGGTCTGACCCCCAAGGCCTGGTGGGTGGGTCAAGAACGTCACGAGGCCGTCAAAGCGGCCTTGGCCGACGATCAGCGGGCTGAGTTCCAGGGCGGCCGGTTGGTGGCCTTCGACGGTCTACCGGTCAAGCTCCTGGAGGAATCGCCCCGGCGGCTGGCCCTCTGGTGCGCCGAGGGCGTCCTCGATCTGTAGACCTCCGGGGCCAGCGGCGGTGCCTGTCGGGGGTGCGTCCAGCCGTCGATCGGTGGGCCGCGTGACGTCGGCCGGCAGGGTGCAGAACGTTCCCCTTCCGGATGGCGGCCGGTCAATCCCGCGTCTGGCGGACGAACGGCACGCCGGTGCGCTCGTTGACCCCGACCTCGTAGCCGCCGGGTAGGTCCGAGGGGCTGGCATCCTCCGGCGCGGTCCGCGCGAAGAAGTAGAGGTCGCGCGTGTCCCCGTCACCGGTCTCGACGACCTTGTGGTACAGCGTGTAAGGACCGTGTGTGTAGGCCTCACCACTCGCTCCAGCCTGATCGAGCTCTGGGGCCTCGTCTTCCACGGCCTCCTGGGTCGCAGGCTCCTGCTCGGGGGCGGCCTCGGCTTGCTCTTCTTCCTCATCCCATAGCTCTTCTTCGAAGGGTTCAGGGTCCTCGACGGCCTCCTCCTCCTCGCCCGGCCAAGCGACCTGATCCTCCTCGGTGGTCTCGACGCCTCGGTTCTCCTCGACGGCCTCGGCCTCGAGGTGTTCGGCTGCCTCGGCGTCGGCGGGCTCCTCTTCGGGCGGCTCGGGGTCGGGTTCGGCCAGGGTGAACTCGACCTCCTCGAACTCGAGCTCTTCTTCGTCCTCCTCTTCTTCCCAGAGGTCCTCGAACCCTTCCTCCTGGGCGGTCTCGGCCTGCGCAGGTTCCTCTTCGGCCTCGACGGGGGTGTCCGGGGGTTCATCCTCGGGCTCCCACAAATCGGCGAAGGGGTCCTCATCCTCGTCCTCGACCGCCTCGGCTTCCAGGGCCTCGTCGGTGGGCGCCTGCTCGTGCTCGACGGCCTCTGCTTCCTGGGTGTCCCAGTCCTCCTCGGCCTCGAACTCGGGGGCCTCCTCCTCGGGTTCCTCGAGCAAGTTCTCCCAGAACTCATCGTCCTCCTCGTCCTCGTCGGACCAGAGGTCCTCGGCCTCTTCATCGAGCTCGTCTTGCTCGGGCTCGGCTTCGGCGAGCGCCTCCTCCTCGAGGAGATCCTCCTCGAGCAGGTCTTCTTCCTCTTCGTCCTCGGGCCAGGCAGGCTCCTCGAGATCCTCATCCAGCTCGTCGGCTTCGGGCCAGGCCTCGGCCTCTTCCTCCTCAAGACCCGGCATCTCCAGATCGGTGTCCAGTTCGGCGGAGAGCTGATCGAGCTCGCCGTGGCTAATCTGTTCCTCGCCGGGCACGATCCAGTCCCCCTCGACCCCGCCGGTCGGGGGGGCGACGACGGTGAAGCCGGAGAGATCGTCCCAGGGGCCGGGCTCGCCTTTGCCGTTGGTGGGTCCCGGAGGAGCGTGTTGGCGCTCCTGGACTAGGGCGTCGTCGGTCAGGGGCTCATCGGGTTCCTCGGCGACGACCACCTCGACGTGGCCCGGTTCCTGTTCGGGCTCTTCGGAGGGCTCCTCCTCTTCCTCCCCGCTCTCAGCAACGACGATGTCGACGGTCCCCGGCTCTTCCTGGGGGTCGTCCTCCTCGATCCCCTCGACGCGGACCGTGCTCACGCTTGGATGACGGTCCTCCTCGGGCTCGTCGGAGACCGGCGGAGCGGGGGGCTCCTCCTCGTCGGCCTCGAGGGGCTCCTCGGGTTCGGCGAGGCCCTCGTCGGGACCCTCGTCCTCTTGGTCGTCCTCAGGCGCATCCCCGCCGTGCTCCAC
>CAZBKU010000071.1:0-8603 GCA_964492585.1 uncultured Thermoplasmatales archaeon
GCTCGAGGACGCCGAGGCCGCGGGGGAGGCCTTCGAGTCCGTCCTCGAGACCCTTCGTTCACGGGGTATCAAGCTCACCGAGGAGGGCCCCGAGGTGGAGATGGACCTGGACGAGGTCACCGAGATCGCCGTCTCCGACCCTGTTCGCATGTATCTGAACGAGATCGGCCGGTACCGCCTGCTGACCGCCCAGCAGGAGGTGGAGCTGTCCATGGCTCTAGAGGCGGGACGGCGGGCCCTGGACCGGTTGATCGAACGGGGCCTGGTCGAGGATGAACGGGTCGGTCCCCTGCGGTGCTTCCGGGTGACCGAGGACGGGTGAGCTGTACAGGAACCACGGAGGCACGGAGACACGCAGGGTCTGTGACCCCCCTGGAACGTGGGCTACCTGGGCGGGGAGGGTCCTTCACGTTCTCCAAGGGCCCCCAAACCTATCCTTCATCCGAGGTCGATGGATCCCGTTCCCGCCTCTGGAGCGTGGATGCACGTCCTCCGCGCCTCCACGCCTCCGTGGTCCTCGGTCGCCCCTAAGCGTCCCGCAACTCGTAGACGATCCTGGTCCGACCGCTGCCCTTGTTCTCGGTGCGCAAGATGTTGATCTCCCCGATCTCGCCGGTCCGTCCCACGTGGGTGCCGGCGCAGGGGCAGATGTCCACGTCCGGGATCTCGACGACGCGGAGGACCTCGATGAAATCGGGGATCAGGTGCATCAGGGTCCGGTCGGTGTCGATCCGGGCCTCCAGGCTCTCGCGCTCCTCCTCGTACCCCTTGACGGGCTTGTCGGCGGCCACGACGTCGTTGACGGCGGCCTGGATGTCGTCCAGGTCCTGGTCGGTGAAGCTGTCGACGTCGAAGTCGACGCGGGAGTAGTCGGTGTGGATCGTGTTGCCCTTGGTCTGGGCTCCGTCGAACTGGTCGTAGACGATGGCCGATAGGATGTGCTGGCTGGTGTGCATCCGCATGAGCTGCTGGCGCCGGGTCCAGTCGATCTCCCCGGTGATCTCGATGCCGGGCTCTGGAAGCTCACCCTGGACCTTGTGCAGCGGCGTGCCCTTCTGCTTGTGCACGTCGACCACCGTGGCCTTGCCCTGGTCCCACCGGACCTCCCCGGTGTCGTGGGGCTGGCCGCCGCCGGTGGCGTAGAACAGCGTCTGATCCAGCTCCAGGTGGTCCTTGGTGGCATCCACGACCCGGGCCTGGAAGGTGGTCTCGTAGGCCTTCTCGGGCTCCGGGAGGTAGAGGATCTCGGTCATCGTGGTGTACGGAGGGACGGCCGGTAGAAAGGGGTTACGGGCAGGGCGTTTCAAGGCGCTCGCCAACCTGTTCAAGTACCCCCTCCCGGACCTTGCCGTGATGCGATCGACCACCCTCACCGTCGCGCTCGCCCTGGCCCTGCTGTTGACCGGGGCCGCCGGTTGTCTCGGCAGCGACGACACCGGGGACGCCGACATCGCGCCCACCGGCGACCCGGCCACAGCTCCAAGGACCACAGGCGCCTCGACGACGAACCTCACCCTGGCGACGTTCCCGATCGAGACCGCTGTGAACCAGACGACCTGGGCCAACGGCAGCTTCCAGCCCCACCAGGCCTGCAACCCGGCCGGGTGCGCCACGGGCCAAGCCTACCAGACGACCGAGCTCACCGACCTCGCCGACGCGGTCCCGGTCCACGTGACCGCCGAGCTGACCTTCGACGAGCCAGTCTCGATCTACGCCCAGCCGATGGAGGTCGCGGTGGTCAGCGAGGAGGCCACCTTCTACACCTACCAGCAGGCCGAGGATGTCGGCCGCCACGTGGTGACCACGACGTTCCTACCTGGCGGCTCACCGGTCGAGGTCCAGGTCCTCTACCGAGGTCAGACGGGTCAGGCGCCAGAAGAGAGCTACGCGCTGAGGATCGACGTGACCGCCAGCCAAGACGTCGTCCCAGCCGGGGTGCCCGTGACCTTGCCGGTCGACGGTGGGGACACGGTCCGTGTGGAACCGACCGGTGAGAGCGACGGCGTCCAGGCGGTCCTCTTCGGCCCCCAGGACGACGTGGTCGCCCGGACGGCCGAGGCGTCGGGGCCTGTCAGCTTGACCGTGCCCGAGGCCACTGGGAGCGATCCGATGGTGCTCCTCGTCCCCGAGGGCGGCCCATCGGTCCGGGTGTGGACCAACACGACGGCCTTGAGCCTCCAAGCCCTGGGCCTCCAGGTCGAGATGCTCGAACCCCAGGACATCACGGGCCCCGAGACCGTCGCCTGGAGCTTCGAGGTCGACGGCTACCCGTTTGAAGCTGGCATCTACTTCCAGGGTGATGCGCCGCTGGGGGCCACCGCGGATCAAGGCAACGCCACCCTGGCCTCGCCCGAAGGCACCGTCACCCAAGGCGACCTCGGATGCGGGACCTGCATCGTCGGGGCCTACGAGACCCGCCTAGGGTCCCCGGTGGGCGACCCCGGCCTGGTGCCTGGCACCTACGAGGCCACCTACGAACCTGGCGGGTCGGCCGGCATGCAGGTCGGGGGCTACCTGGTCTGGTACAAGCGGTGACCCTGCCGCCTGCGGACTCGCAAGCGTCCATCGCGGAGGTCGGCGGCGTCAGCATGGGTGCTCGGCCTCCAAGCCGCCATGGGCACGCCCTACCGTGGCTTCAAGGTCCCGGGCCGTTGGATGCGCTCTCGAACGCGTGGGCCCGCCCTTTGAAGTAGGATACGTCCTTACCACAGCCCGTGCCCCGAACGCTGGTACCGGACACCTCGGTCCTGATCTCCGGTCGTCTCTCCATCCTCTTGGAGGACGGCGAGCTTGAGGACACCGAGCTGGTGATCCCCGAGGCGGTCATGTCCGAGCTCGAGCACCAGGCCAGCCAAGGTCACGAGTCCGGCGTGACCGGCATCGACGAGGTCGGCAAGCTCCAGGAGCTGTCGGCCAAGCGAGGCACGCGGGTCATCTTCTCCGGCCAGCGTCCCCATCCCAGGGACCTGGAGAACGAGAACCTGACCGAGCTGCGCCAACTGGCCCGGGACGTGGCCGAGGACATGGGTGCCCAACTGGTCACCAGCGACCGCGTCCAGGCCCACGTCTCCCGGGCCCGCGGCCTCAACGTCTGGTACCTGCACGCTTACGCCGAAGATGAGGAGCCCGACATCGACGCGCTCGAGCTCGTCCAGTACTTCGAGGACGACGTCATGAGCGTCCACATGAAGGCCGGTTCACCCGTGGTCCGCAAAACCGGCACCCCGGGCCAGCGCCGCCTGATCCGGGGAGAGACGCTCTTGGACCACGCCCACCTCTCGGCCATGGCCCGAGAGATCATCGAGGCCGCCCGACGCAACCCGGACTCCTTCGTCGAGATCGAACGACCCGGTGCGGTCGTCTGCCAACTGGGTGCCATCCGTGTGGCCATCGGCCGGCCCCCCTTCGCTGATGCCATCGAGATCACGGCCACCCGCCCGGTGGTCCGGCTCTCCCTGGATGACTACGACCTGCCTCTCGAGGTCATCGAGCGGTTGACCGAGTCCAGCCGCGGCGTGTTCATCTCCGGCCCGCCGGGCTCGGGGAAATCGACCTTCGCCCAGGCCGCCGCCGACTACCTGCACGGCCAGGACACCGTCGTCAAGACCATGGAGAGCCCCCGGGACCTCCAGGTCGACCCCGAGATCACCCAGTACGCTCCCCTGGACGGCAGCATGGAGCTCACCAGCGACGTGCTCCTGCTGGTCCGGCCCGACTACGTCATCTACGACGAGGTCCGCAAGACCGACGACTTCGCCACCTTCGCGGACATGCGCCTGGCCGGCGTCGGCCTGCTCGGTGTGACCCACGCCAACCGGGCCATCGACGCCATCCAGCGCCTCTTGAACCGGGTCGAGCTGGGCATGGTCCCCCAGGTCGTCGACACGGTCATCCACATCCACGAGGGCCAGATCCAGCAGATCCTCGAGCTCCAGCTCACCGTCAAGGTGCCCGAAGGCATGCAGCAGGAGGACCTGGCCCGCCCCGTGGTCGTCGTCCGCGACCACGAGACCGACCGCGCCTGGTACGAGATCTACACCTACGGCGAGCAGACCGTCGTCATGCCCCTGGACGAGGTCGCCGCCCACGGCCGACCCGAGCGCCGGGACCAGCTGGCCGAGGAACAGCTCTCCTACAAGCTCCAGCGGCGCATCGACGGCGACTTCGAGGTCCGCATGAAGGGCGCCAACGAGGCTGTCATCTTCGTCGATGCCGACGAGATCGCCCGGGTCATCGGGTCCGGCGGGTCCAACGTCAAGCGCCTAGAGCAGGACCTGGGCGTCCGCCTGGACATCCGGACCTTCGACGAGGCCGGCCACGAGTACGAACAGGGCCGCTCGCCGGCGACCTACGAGGACGAGAGCGACTACCAGAGCCTGGACCCCAAGGAGCGGTTCGGCGGCGGCCAAGGGGACCAGCGCCGATGGCGCGAGGTCCAACCCCAGCTGCGTCAGACCCAGAAGCACCTCGTGCTCGTCCTCGATCCCGACGCCGGCGGCGACAAGGCAGCGGTCTGCATCAACGGCGAGATCCTCTTCGAGGCCACCGTCGGCCGCAAGGGCGAGATCCGTGTCCGCCGCAAGTCCCCCGAGGGCCGGGCCATCATGAACGCCCTGGACGGCGGGGACAGCCTGACCGTCCGCGTATGACCCCGCCCGACCACCAGACGCTCCGGGGTCAACCCTATACGGGCCCTGGTCGGTAGACGGGCTATCCTCGACGACCCCAGCCCGGCCGACCCGGCCGAGACACCCCCTGCCGCAGAGCCCCAGGATCAGGTCCAGATGACCCAGGTCCTGGTCGACGACGAGTTCGTCGAGGATCTCCTCCAGCGTCTGGAGACGGCCAAGGAACGGGTCCTGGTCCAGTTCATGACCTTCGAGGGTGACCAGGCCGGCTGGACCGTGGCCGATGCCCTGATCGATGCCGCCGAGCAGGGCATGGACACGCGCGTGCTCATCGACGCGTACACCGACCACTTCGTCAGCGACACCTGGTACAAGGACCAGAGCGTCGCCGACGAGGTCGAGAGCACCCGGGAGATGATCGAGGCCATGCGCCAGGCCGGCATCGAGGTCAAGCGCACCCGACCGTTCGGCACCGCCAACTGGCTCTTGTTCGCCCGCAACCACCGCAAGATCGTCGTCATCGACGGTACCACCTACCTGGGCGGCACCAACATCAGCGACCACAACTTCGCCTGGCACGACTTCATGGTCCGCTTCGACCACCCGGGCCTGGCCCGTGACTGCGCTGACGTCTTCGACCACACGTGGCACGGCCAAGAGGTCGATCAGGCCTACCCCACGGGCCTGGTCACCGGGCAGGCCCTGGAGCAGGCCTTCCACGAGCTGATCCAGGAGGCCACCGAGGAGGTCATCCTCTCCTCGCCGTACGCCGCCGACCTCCAGTTGGTCCGCCTGCTCTCTGACCTGGACCCCTCGGTGCGCCGGGTGTTCATGACCCTGGAGGAGAACAACATCGCCGGGGTCGACGCGGTCACGCCCTACGTCCACGAGAAGCTCGTGCAGGCCGACGTCGAGGTGCGCTACTACCCGGACTTCAGCCACGCCAAGTTCCTGCTCGTCGACGGCAAGGCCGCCATCGTCGGGTCCTCCAACTTCAACCTCGACAGTTTCCGGGTCAAGGACGAGATCGGCCTGGTCCTCCGCCACGGGCCCTCGGTCCAGCGCCTGCGGGATCGGCTCTACGTCGAACGCGCCGGCCAGCTGACCACCGAGCACGGCGGCCTTGGTACCCTGGCCAAGGCCCGCTCGGCCCTGGCCACCCTGCTCTACCACGGCGCCGTGCTCGCCTACGAACGCCTGGCCGTCCCTCGCGCCGATGTCCTGGATGAGTAAGCGGTTGTTCTGGCTGTCCACGGCCTACATCGTGGTCACCGGCCTGCTCTTCGGCCTGGGCTGGTGGTTGGGCCACCAGACCGCCGAGGTCCTCGGCGGCATCCTGCTCGGCGGCACGTTCCTCCCGGTGCCCCTGGATGTCTACGTCCTCCACCTCTCCCGGACCTTCGATCCCTTGGAGCTGGCCCTGATCGCTGGGGCCCTCAACACGGTCGCTGTCCTGTTCGAACGCTGGTTCCTGTTGGGCCTGATGGCCGAAGGCAAGGGCCACAAGCTCCGAGAGAAGGTCCGGGAGAGCCGCTGGTCCCAGTGGTTCATGGCCTTCCCGTTCACCGTCCTGGTCATCGGTGCCTTCAGCTTCCTGCCGTTCGAGCTCTTCCGGTTCATGGCCGTGGTCAACGACTACGACGTCCCCCGCTACAGCCTGGCCACGTTCCTGGGCCGCGGCATCCGGTACTACGCCCTGGTCGCCCTGGGTGGCTACCTGGCCGAGGTCGGCTGGCTGAGCACCGTGATCCTGGTGGTGCTCCTGCTCTGGGTCGCCAGCCTGGGCGATCCCAGGAACTGGTTCGACTGGCTCAAGGACGAGGAACCGGAGACCTAGCCACCGGGACAGGCCGCCAGCCGGGGTCTCCCACGGGGTCTAGCCTCCCGGCGTGACACCCGATGCCCTATGTCCTCGCCCGATGACCTGATCGCGTGTCCAGCCTACGGCATGCCCAGCTCGGGGTCGCCGCCGGCCTGGCCTTCATCCCGGCCGCCTTGCTTGGCGCCTCGGAGCCCGGCCGCATGCTGGCCGAGGGGGACTTCCTCCAGCTCCAGAGCCTGGCTCTGCCGGCCGCCGGTTTGCTGGTGGCCTCGGGTCTGCTGGTCCTGCTATCCTCCCAGCTTGGCCCCAAGCGGCGCCGGATCCTTGGCAGCATGCTCTCCCTGGCCGGCGCCGCGTTGGCCTTCGAGGGCGCCCGCGTGCTGTCCACGTTCTGGCTCCTGTGGGGCCGCGGCCTGTTGATCGAACCGGGCATCCTGACCTACGCCGCTGGGGCCTTCCTCTGGCTCGTGGCAGGCATCCTGGCCCTGATGGAGGGCTCGCGGACCCTGCTTCCCGGCAAGGACCCTGGAAGGGCGGTCGTCCTGCTCGGCGGGATCGGCCTGGTCACGGTCCCGGTGCTCCCCTGGGTCCTGTTGACCGGCGACGGGCAGGCCTCCCTTCTCTTCAACGACTTGACCGACCCCATCTTCTCCGGGTTCCCCTTGCAGCAGACCCTACGGTGGGCCATGTGGACGATCGCCGGCGGCTTGGCCTGGACGGCCCTGGCCGGCCGGTTCACCCAGCCCTGGATCGGCGATCGGCCGCTTGCTCGTCGGCTGGCGGTGAGCGTGGGCCCCCTGGCCGTGCTGGCCGGCCACGGCGTGTACATCTGGCAGGTGCTCGGCCTACGCGATGCGCTCCGGGTCGGCCAGGCCTACCCGGCGTTCAACGCCCTGCCCTTGATCTTGACCGTGTTGTCGGCCTGGAGCCTGTGGCGGCCGCGACCGCGGTCCCCGGCCACGGGCGCCGCCGACCCCAGGCCGGTCACCTTCCGGGCCCAGGACCCGAAAGGCGAGCAAGCCTAGGCGTCCTCAGCGGCCCTGAGGTGGGGCTGGAGGGCCTGGCGCAGGCCCTCGGGCACGGACGTGGGCTCGAACGAGGTGTCGACGGTGACCCGTGTCACATCGCCCTTGGCGACCAAGGTGTCATCGCGGACCTCGAGGGCCCGGAAGTGGAAGCAGACGCTGGTCGTGCCCACCTTCTTCACGGTGACCTCGATCCTCAGTCGGTCACCGGCTTTGACCGGGGCCACGAAGTCCACGTCCACGTTGACGACCGGGATCTTGACCCCGACGTCCGCGAGCATGTTCTTATCGTCGAAGCCCAGGTCCTCCAGGAAGTCCTCGTAGGCCTGGTTGAAGTAGTCGATGTAGTGGGGATGGTAGATGATCCCGGCCCGGTCGATGTGGCCGAAGTAGACCTTCTGGGTCTTGGTGTACACGAGCCCGCCATGTCCAGACGGTGCTTGAAAGCTTGCGACCGGCTACCCGGCGCTGTCACCCAAGGAACACCTCAAGACAGGCATCGTTCGGTTAGGCCTATCCCACGGGGCTGAACCGAGGGGAAGATGACCCGTTCGCGTGGTGCCGCAACGGCTCCAACAGCCCGGCCCCCTTCAGGGAGACAGGACGCTTGGCGCGTCGATCCGACCACGACGGCCTGGAAGGTGGACCGTTCGATCCGATGTCCCGGGACCGCGGCCGGAACACCTGGACCGGGAGGCTCTGAGGTACGATGTTGTCGCGACATAGGAGGAGACGGCGCTCCGGCTACCCCTTGGCCACCCAGGCGTCCTCCAGCACCGGCAACGGGACCCGGATCAGCCGGTCGTCGTTGGGTCCCGGCTGGCCACGGCCGTCCTCGTTGCTCGTGCTGATGTAGAGGGCATCATCGGGCCCCCAGGTGACAGCTCTCAGTCTGCCGAACTGGTCCTCGAAGAGGATCCGCTCGTCGGTCACCTCGGTGGGATCCCCCTCGTCCAGGGTGATGGCGTGCAGCTGGCTGGCCTTCAACGTCGCGAACACGAAGACCTCGTGGATCGACCAGCCCTCGGCCTCGATGGCCGCCGCGCCGGCCGGCGCCACCGTCCCACCGGAGCCAGAGCTCCAGATCGCCGGGTGGTACTCCCCGCCACCGTCGTCCTCGCCGCGGAC
>CAZBKU010000071.1:8613-11654 GCA_964492585.1 uncultured Thermoplasmatales archaeon
AGCCGTAGTTGTCCCCCATCTTGAGCACGTTGATCTCGTCGTTGGTCTCAGCGCCATGCTCGGTGATGAAGGGGACCCCGGTGGAGGGGTGGAAGGCCAGGCCCTGGGGGTTGCGGTGGCCCAGGGTGAACACCGGGTTACCGAAAGGGTTGGCCTCGGGCACCCGACCCTCGTCGGTCAGGCGCAGGATCTTCCCGTTGAGCTCCCCGGGATCCTGGGCCTTGCTGGCGTCGGTCGCATCGCCCATGGTCGCGTAGAGCAACCCATCGGGCCCGAACCCGAGCCGGCACCCATCGTGGATCCCGGCCCCATCGATCCCCTCGAGCAGGACCGTCGGGTCCCCACCGGTCCCGTCGCCCAGGTCGGTGTAGCGGACGATCTTGTTCTCCAGGCCCCCTTCGTCGGGCCGGTAGGTATGACAGACGTAGACGTAGGGCTGGTCTGGGAAGGCAGGATGGAGGGCCAGCCCCATCAACCCGGCCTCGCTGGACTCCGCGGCCGGTGGGGTCGCCCAGACCGCGGGCGCCTGGTCGCCGGGCTCCAGGGTCAGGATGGTGCCCTTGCGCTCGGTGAGGAAGAGCCGGTCGTCCGGGGAGAAGGCCACCTCCCAGATGGTGTCCAGGTCCCGGACGACGGCCGTGATCTCGTCTGGCGGCCCGTAGAGCCCGTCCTCGAGCGTCCCGTCACCAGGGTCGGGAAGCCTCCCGGTCTCGGGCTCGGTCCCGTAGGTGCACCCGGCCAGCAGGAGCGTCAGGGTCAGCAGGCCCGTCCAGATCCAGCGTTCCATCGAGCCAGGGAGCCCGACAGGACCCTTTAGCCGTTCTGGGACGCCGCTTGGGCGTCCAGGCGGTGAGGATCGTACCACAAGGTCCCTTGACCCCCTGCTCCAGGAC
The DNA here is from genome assembly GCA_964492585.1 of uncultured Thermoplasmatales archaeon. Classification (GTDB taxonomy): domain Archaea; phylum Thermoplasmatota; class SW-10-69-26; order SW-10-69-26; family SW-10-69-26; genus CAYXGD01. The sequence goes on from CAZBKU010000071.1 coordinate 9,507, forward strand.
CTTTATCTGATGCCATCGACGGCCTATCGCGCTGACAGCCAGGCGCCCTTGATCGCCCGGGCCGCCTGGACCCTGGGGAAGCTGGCTACCGACCGCCGGTTCCTCTGACGCCCATCGCGGTCACAGCAGGGACCAAGCAGCCCCCCTCTGCCGGTTCCCGGGGCCTCGGCAGGTCTTGGCTCCCTGTGCCCCCTGTGGTTGGCCTCCAGAGGCGGTTCCCTTCCAGCCATCACATTCAAGACCCATGGCGACCACTGGCCACGTGAGCCCATGTCCAAGGCCACCGAGCGCCGGTTCACCCTAGAGCTGTGCGACAAGAAGGGTGCCTACGAGGTCACCCCAGAGGTCGAGCTCGAGATCGACCTGGACCAGGCCGAGACCGATCTGGCCGACTACGGCTTCTCGATCCTGACCAACGCCGGCGTGCTCTTGGTGGCCCAGGCTGGCCCTATCGAGGTCAGCGTCTTCGAGAGCGGCCGGCTCTTGCTCAAGACCGGCGACGCCGGGATGGCCGAGAAAGCCACCGAGGCCACCTACGAGGCCCTGGGTGTGCTCGATCAGGTCCTGGAGGTCGTCTGATGGACCCTGCCGACCTGCGCGCCCGGATCCCGCTCTTGGATCAGGACGACCCGCCGATCTACTTCGACAACGCGTGTATGACCCTCAAGCCCCGGCCGGTCATCGAGGCCATCCGGCGCTACTACGAGGAGACCCCGGTTTGCGCCGGCCGCTCGACCCACCGACTGGCCCGCAAGGTCAGCGACGACATCCAGGCTAGCCGCGAGGCCGTGGCCCGGTTCCTGGATGGCGGAGACCCCGACACGTGCGTCTTCACCCGGAACACGACCGAGGCGATCAACCTGGCCGTCCAAGGCCTCGACCTCCCCGAGGGCAGCACGGTGCTGACCACCGACCGCGAGCACAACTCGGGCCTGGTGCCCGCCCAGCGCCTGGCCGCCAAGGGCATCAGCCACGAGGCGTTGCCCAGCCGGGAGGACGAGACCGTCGACCTGGAGGCCTTCAAGGCCCGGATGGAGCAGGGTGACGTCAGCCTGGTCAGCGTCGTCCACATGAGCAACCTCGACGGGTACGTCACCCCGTTGGCCGACCTCGCCCAGATCGCCCACGACCACGACGCCCTGGTCCTGGCCGACGGCGCCCAGTCGGCCCCCCACATGCCGGTCAGCGTCCGCGAACTGGACGTGGATTTCTTCGCGTTCTCGGTCCACAAGATGATGGGACCCACCGGTGTCGGCGTGCTCTGGGGGCGAGAACGGATCCTGGACGAGATCGAACCCTTGATCGCCGGTGGCAGCACCATCCAGGACACCACCCTGGAGGGGTACACCTTCCTGCCGCCGCCAGGCCGGTTCGAGGCCGGCCTGCAGGACTTCGCGGGCCTGGTCGCCACCCGGTATGCCATCGAAGAGCTCGAGAACCTCGGCCTCGACGAGGTCCACGCCCACGAGGCCAAGCTGTCCACCCGGCTCCAGGACGGCATCGAGGTGATCGGCGGCACGATCATCGGCGCCCCGGAGGCCAAGGGCAACGGTATCGTCTCCTTCGACATGCCCGGTCTGGACATCCATCAGCTGGCCATCCTCTTGGAGGACAAAGGCGGGGTCATGGTCCGCGCCGGGTTGCACTGCCTGAACAGCTGGTTCAACGCCCGTGGCCTGGATGGTTCCTGCCGGGCCAGCCTCTACGCGTACAACACGATGGACGAGGTCGACGGCTGCCTGGCCACCTTGGAGACGATCGCCAAGGCCACCAGCGGTTGAGCGGCCCCTGCCTCCTTGATGCCCTTACTTCTACCCTGGGGTTGGTGGAAGGCCAAACGTTAACGTTCTCTGAGGACGAACCCTCCTCCCGGACGTCCCGGGCCCGTGGAGTGTCCAGCTTTGGCAGAACCCATCGAGATCCTCGTCGTCGAGGACGACGAGGCCACCGCCCACCTGATCGAACGCATCCTAGAGGACGATGGCCTCGCGGTCACGACGGCCTTCGACGGAGAGCAAGCTCTGGCGCGCCTGGATGAGGGCAGCTTCGACATCGTCCTGCTCGACCATATGCTGCCGGACACGACCGGCCTGGAGCTGTTACCCTCGATCCGTGGCCGCCACCGACGGCCAGCGGTCATCTTCCTGA
>CAZBKU010000072.1:0-11606 GCA_964492585.1 uncultured Thermoplasmatales archaeon
TTCCACCTACCAGCCCGAAGCCTCGACCGCTGAGCGAACCGACGTAGCGTCTGATGTCCCCGCTGATCCCCCCAGCGACGATGTCCCTCTGGTGACCGCCGAGGTCGACGACCCCGACGAGGAGGTCACCCTGGCGCTCTCGACCGCCGGAAGCCTTGGCAGCATGGCGGGCACCACCTCCCAGCGACGCGCCCGTTCCAACGGGGACCGACAGACCGCCCCCCGCGACGGGTCACGGATGATGAACGTCACCGACGACCAGCATCAGGACCTCCTGAAGCGAGGCCGACAGGCCGGCGCAAGCTTCGACGGGAACAACGTGCACGCCCTGCTCGAGCACATGCGGGAGACAGGCATCGCTGAGCCCCGCGTGCTCAAGACGGTCCCGCATCTCGTCAGGATCCGCTTGGTCCACTGCCGGGGCTGCACGTCTGGATCCACGACGAGCGCCGAGGGCATCGCCCGCTGCCCGTTCGAGGAAGGGTTCCTGGAAGGGGCCTTCAAGCAGCTCGAGGGCGAGAACGTGGTCGTTCGAGAGATCGCCTGTCGACAACGGGGGGACCCTGGCTGTGACTTCGAGGTCTGGTTCTAGGCCGTCGAGCACCCTGGGAGGCCTTGTCAGCCTCCTCATCCTCAGCGTTGGGATCCTGATCGGGATCTTGCTCGGTCTGGGCGCCTACCTTCTGCTCCATCCCGGCGCCCACGGTGCCAGCGCGGTGCTTGCCACGATGGATCCGGCGGTCCTCGCCTGGCCCGTGATCGGCGGCCTGGCCGGGATCCTGGCCAGCTACGGCATCCTCGGCGTGAGCTGGGTCCGCCGCACCGGCCGCGCGTTCCTGGGCCTCTACGGTGGGGCCATGGCCGGGCTCCTCATCTACGTCCTCGGCTTCGTGGCGGCAAACCACGGTGCGGTCTCCAGCGCCGGTGGCTACCTGGCGTTGGCCGCTGCCGGGGCGCTCTCCGGGACCGCCTGGGAGCTGGTCGCCGTCGTCGTGGGCGGGCTGCTTGGCCTGCTGGTCGTCCGGTACGCCTGGCGGTTCGAGGGGCTGTTGGCCTTCGTGGCGCTGGCCACGGTCGTGGCCGGCTACATCGGCTACAGCCTGTTCATCACGCTGCCCCGGATGCCGGTCCAGGCCCTTCCGCTGTCGATCCTCCTGTTCGTCTGCGAGACGATGGCGCTCTCCTTCGTGCTGATCTACGCCTTCTACCCCATGGACGTGGTCCAGCGGACCCGCTGGTCACGCAAGGAGGAGCAGCGAGCCTTCTCGCCGTACTACGAACCCAAGGTCGCCTTCCAGGTCCCGGCGTTCAACGAGCCCCCCGAGATGGTCATCGAGACCATCCGGTCCCTGATGGACGTCGACTACCCCGAGGACCGGTACATGATCATGGTCCTCGACGACTCCACCGAGGAGCACTACCGCAAGCCGGTGCGCGAGTTCTGCGAGGAGCACGACGTTTTCTACATGAACCGCGACGACCGTCACGGCTACAAGGCCGGGGCGCTCAACGACGCCCTGCCGCACACGCCGCCGGACGTCGAGCTGATCGCCGTCATCGACGCCGACTACCAGGTCGAACCCGACTACCTGCGCAACACCGTCGGGTACTTCGTCAAGCCCGAGGTCGCCTTCCTCCAGACGCCCCAGAACTACCGCAACGCCGATTTCTCCTTCCTCACCAAGCAGTACCAGTACGCTGATGCGTACTTCTACCACACCGTCCTCCCCTCCCGGAACGAGAGCAACGCCATCATCTTCTGCGGGACCATGGGCATCCTGCGCCGCCGAGCCCTCGAGAAGGTCGGCGGCTGGAGCGAAGATCACGTCACCGAGGACGCCGAGCTGGCCGCCCGCCTCCTCGAGGAGGGCTACGACAGCGTCTACGTCTCCCAGTACTACGGCCACGGGCTGATCCCCGAGGACTTCGCCGCCTACAAGAAGCAACAGAACCGATGGGCCTTCGGCGGCGGCCAGGTCCTCAGCACCCACGGCACGGGGATCGTGGGCTCCAAGCAGCTCACCACCCGTCAGAAGTTCGACTACATCAGCGGTATCATCCACTGGTACGACGGGATCTTCCTCGTCGCCATCGCGCTCATCCTGATGGCCCTGGGCCTCGGCGATCTCGTCGGGGCCGAGGTCGTCACCCACCACCAGGCCGAGGTCTGGCTGGTGGGCCTGATCCCCCTCTTCCTCCTGGTCGAGGCCGTCTTGCGGGTCCGCATGTCGCTCAACAGGGTCTACGACCTGTCGACCTGGGAGACCCTGCAGGTCTTCGGCATGTGGTTCTCAGCCAAGTTCAGCAACACCTGGGCGGCGCTGCGCGGCCTGTTCGGCGAGAGCATGCCCTTCGTGAGGACCCCCAAGGGCGTCGACGAGGACGTCGGCCGCTGGGAGGCGCTCAAGCGCTCGATCGGCCTGACCACGTTCGAGAGCACCATGGCCGCCGGCCTCCTGGTCGTCGGCGCCGGCGTGTCCTACCGCATGCTCGCTGGGTGGGCCCAAACCGGGTCCGCCGGCCTCACACGCCTGCTCTTCGTCGTCTGGCTAGGCCTCTACGCGTTGGTGTTCCTCTGCCCACCCTTGTACGCCTACAAGTCCTACCGGGACATCCGAGATGAAGAGGAGCCGGCGCCCGTCCAGGAAGAGGCCCCGACGTCCCCGCCTGCCGATGTGCAGGACCCCAGCCCCTGGACCCGGGCGCCGTGGCGTGCCATCATCCTCGTCTCCATCTTCATCCTGGCCCTGGCCCTGCGCCTCAAGGACCCGCTGATGCACACCGTGATCGGCGCCGAGGACCCCTACATCCACATGGAGCGGACCTGGGACCTGATCCAGCACCAGGCCTTACCGGAGAACTACCCACCAGGCTTCGCCGCGCTTCTGGCCCCGATCGCCATGCTCGGCCCGGACATGTTCTACTGGGTGGCCCGCCTGGTCCCCCCGTTCCTGGGCGTCGTCGAGGTCGCCGGCATCTACCTGCTCCTCCACGGCCGCGTCCGCGAGAGCGGTGCGATGGCCGGCGCGTTCACGGCAGCGGTGATGCCGGAGAACATCTTCCGGACGAACCTGCTGTTCCCCACGGCCTTGGATCTCGCGCTGATCCCGTTCCTGTTCCTCTTCCTGTTGCGGTACACCGAAGGCCACCAGGAGAGCCTTTGGGGCGCCGTCGGCATCGGCGCCGTCCTGCTCCTCGTCCACCCCTGGCTGGTGGGCCTGGCCCTGCCGCCCCTGACGATCTGGCTCTTGCTCCAGGCCTCGCCGCAACGGCGCCTCCGGTTGATGGCGGGCGCCGCGTTGACCGGCCTGGTCCTGCTCGTCGTCCTGGCCAACATGCCGGGCACCTGGAACCCGATCCCCCAGATGCTGGCCAACGTCGGGGCCACGCTGGACAAGATCCTGGCCAACCCCACCTCGCTCTTGAACCCGCCCCAGTACGTGAACCTGGCCCACATGCTGACCCCGGCCGTGTTGGTCCTGGCTGGCCTGGGCACGGTGGTCGCCATGATGCAGTGGAGCCCCGTGGACCAACTGGCCTTGCTGTGGACCTGGCTGCTGCTGCCGTTGGCTCTGGTCAACTGGTTCGACATCTGGTTCCTGCCCCATCGCGTGGTGGCCTTCATGAGCCTGGGTGCAGCGATCCTCACCGGGATCGCGGTCCACGGCGCCTTCGACATCCTGCCCGACAGGCGCCCGATCCGAGCACCGGCCATGGCCACCGGCCTCCTGGTCTTCCTGCTGCTCACCGCACCGGCCGGGGCCTCGACCCAGAGCTGGTACCGGCTCTACGACCAAGAGGACTACGGGGTCTGGCAGGACGTGGCTGAGGAGGAGCCGTCCCTGGTCGTCGCCGGCAGCTGGCAGACCCGGGCCGGCTACCGGGCCCTGACCGGGCAGCAGGCCTCCTTCAACACGGCGTTCTTCGACGACCCAGGGGTCCGAGACGGCATCACCGATCGCCACCCGGACCTGGTCGTGATCGTCAGCAACCATACCGCCGAGAGCGGGGTACAGACAGGGTTCCTGTCCGACGGGAACTGGACACTGGTGGCCGAGGCCGGGGAGACCCAAGCCTACCATCGGTCGAGGTGACCGACACATGGATGATCACGCTGGCAGCTGGGTGACGCCCTTCTTGGCCCTGGTAGGGGTCCTGTTCCTCGTCGGCGCCGTGCTCCTCTCGGCCCACGGGCCCAGCATCCCGAGACCCAGCGGCGGCCTCTTCGAGGGGTCCCCCGGCCCCTCTGAACCCGCCCAGGCCCTGGACCGCGGGGACACCGTCCTCTTCGGGGCCTGGCTTGGCGCCTGGCCGACAGCCGACAACGGCGAGATTGAAGCCTTCGAGGAGGACACAGGTACCCAGCTGGAGATCGTCGACATCTACCTGGACTGGTCGACCCCCTTCGACAACGTCACCCACACCATCCAGCACGTCACCCACGAGGGCGCGGTCCCGCACCTGACCTGGGAACCCCAGACCCTCACCACCCGCGACATCATCGACGGGAACAGGACCCTCGAGATGCGAGGCGGGGGAACGATGACCATCGACGCGTACATCACCTCCATGGCCGAGGGCCTCTGCCAGGTCTCCGACACCACCGGCGACCCCGTCCTGATCCGCCCGATGCACGAGATGAACGGCCGTTGGTTCTCCTGGGGCATCGGGTACAAGGATGCCGACGGGGACCACCCGAACACGAACGAGAGCTTCAAGGATGCCTGGCGCAAGCTCGACGGTGCCTTCGAGGATGCCTGCGCCGAGGGCGGGGATGTGCGCCTGGTCTTCGCCGTCAACCACGTCAGCCTGGGCAAGGACACCAGCTTCATGGGCATGTACCCCGGCGACGAGCACGTCGATTACGTCGGCATCGATGGGTACAACTGGGGCGGTGCCGCCGACTGGGGCTGGTCCACCTTCCCGGACCTCTTCGACCGCGCCTACTGCCAGGTGACCGAGAAGAGCGACCGGCCGGTCTTCATCTCCGAGTGGGGCTCGGTGGGCGAGGGAGGCGACAAGCCGGCCTGGATTACCACGGCTCTGGACCGCGTGGCCAACGGGACCTACCCCGAGGTCCACGCCATGATCTGGCTCAACGATCTGAAGAACGAGCGCGAGACCGGGGGTGCGGTCGACTGGCGGGTCAACGCGACCCAGGCCTCGATCGATGCCTACGCCGCTGGGATCGAGAAGGTGAAGAGCTCCCCCGTGCCCCAGTTGGACCGAACCTCGCCGCTCTGCCAGTGACCCCCACGAGGTCGGCGGCTAGTGCCGGAAGGCGCGCTGGCCCGTGAAGACCATCGCGATGCCATGCTCGTTGGCGGCCTCGATCGTCTCGTCGTCCCGGATCGAACCGCCCGGTTGGACGATGGCCTCGACACCGGCCTCGGCGGCCACGTCGATGCCGTCGCGGAAGGGGAAGAAGGCGTCGCTGGCCAGCACGGTCCCCTGGATGTCCTCGCCCCCCTTGTGGGTGGCGATCCAGGAGGCGTCGACCCGGCTGGTCTGTCCGCCGCCGATGCCCATGGTGGCGCCGTCCTTCACGAAGACGACCGAGTTGGACTTGATGTGGCGCACGCACTTCATCGCGAACACCATGTCCTCGAGCTGCTGGTCGGTGGGCTGGACCTCGGTGACGACCTCCCAGTCCCCGGGGGCCAGCTCCTTGACATCCCGGTCCTGGATGACGCCGCCGCCGACCACGCTCTTGAACTCCAGGCCCCGACGGGGCTCGTCGCTCCAGGGGACCTCCAGGAGACGCACGTTCTTCTTCTGGGTCAGGATGTCCAGGGCCTCCTGGGTGTACCCAGGCGCGATGATGCACTCCAGGAACAGGTCGGCCATGGCCTCGGCGGCCGGCTCGTCGATGGTCCGGTTGGCCGAGATGATGCCACCGTACGGGCTGTAGGTATCGGTGGCGAAGGCACGCGTGTAGGCCTCGGCGATGGTCTCACCCTGGGCGATGCCGCTGGGCGTGGCGTGCTTGATGATGACCACGGCAGGATCCTCGAACTCGGTGACCGCCTGCAGCGCCGCGTCGACATCGACGATGTTGTTGAAGGACAGGACCTTGCCGTGCAGCTGCTTGGCCCGGATGATGCAGGGCTCCTCCGGCGGGAACGGTGAACGGTAGAAGGCGGCCTCCTGGTGGCTGTTCTCCCCGTAACGGAGATCCTGGAGCTTGGCCAACGGTAGGGTGAGCTCTTTGGGGAACTTGCCGGTGCGCAGGCTGGTGCGCATCCACTCGGCCACGACAGAGTCGTAGTGGGCCGTGTGCTCGAAGGCCTCGACGGCCAGCTCCTGGCGCAGCGGTTCAGGCAGGCGGCCCTCGTCCCTGAGCGCGTCGAGGATGGCCTCGTAGCGCTCCGGGTGGACGATCGGCGCGCACGAGGGATGGTTCTTGGCGGCGGCCCGGAGCATGGTGGGCCCGCCGATGTCGATCATCTCCAGGGCCTCGTCCAGATCAGCTCCCTTCTTGGCGGTGTCCTGGAAGGGGTAGAGGTTGACGACGACCAGGTCGATGGGCTCCAGGCCCATGGCCTCCAGCTCCTCGATGTCCGAGGCCTTGTCCCGGCGGGCCAGGATGGCGGCGTGGATGGCCGGGTGCAGGGTCTTGACACGGCCGTCGAAAAGCTCGGCTTGCCCGGTGACCTCCTCAACCGGTGTCACGTCCAGGCCGGCCTCGGCGATGGTCTGGGCCGTCCCCCCGGTGGAGATGATCTCGATGTCCAGGTCAGAAAGGTCGCGGGCCAGGTCCACGATGCCCGTCTTGTCGAACGCTGAGAGCAGGGCGCGCTGGATCTCCACTGCTGTTACCCGTTGTTGATGGACGACCCGGGGATAAGGGTTCTGGCAGCCGCAGCTACGACCCGGAGTGGAGGGCCCTGCCGGCCATGTGAGGGCGACCCACCGGAGGCAAGGCTCATATGGCCCCCTGGACTACGTCCGGTCAGTGAGCGACCTCTTGCCCTGTCCGGTGTGTTCCGAGCGTGCCTTCACGACCCGCATGGAGGAGCTCGACATCCCCTACTTCGGGGAGGTCTTCGAGATGGTGTACACGTGCGAGGCCTGCGGGTTCCGCCGAGCCGACTTCCACATCGTCAACGAGGAGGCCCCGGTCCGGTACACCCTCGAGGTTCGCCGGCCCGAGGATCTGTCGATCCGCGTGGTCCGGTCGGGTTCGGGCCACTTCGAGATCCCCGAGCTCGGGGTCCGGGCCACGCCGGCCGAGGCCTCCGATGCCTTCGTCTCCAACGTGGAAGGCGTGCTCCAGCGTTGCGAGGAGGCCGTAATCACGGCCCGCAACGGGGCCGACACGGACGAGGAACGGGAGCGAGCCGACGAGCTCCTCCAGCTCGTCGACCGGATGCGCGAGGGTGAGGAGACCTTCTCGCTGATCCTCGAGGACGCGCTGGGCAACTCTGCCATCGTCCACGACAAGGCGGTCCGCGAGGAGCTGTCCGACGAGGAAGCCGAGGAGCTTGGCCATCCCTACGCGATCGTGGATCTCCAAGAGATGCGCGAGCAAGGGATGCCAGACGTGGAACCCTAGCTGGCCCGCTCCAAGGCTCAAGCTGGCAGGCCCGGACCTGGGTGAGACCGCCGCCGCGTCTTACGCGTTCTGGTCCACGAAGACCTTCTTGCCGGTGTAGCCCACCGGTCCCCAGGACCGCTGGGGCCAGTTCTCGTACACGATGAGCTGGCGCAAGAAGTAGTCCTCGCACGCGTCCAAGTAGTCGGCTAGCGCGGGATCGTCGGTCTCAGAGATCAGCTGATGGGTCCACTGATGCAACCAAGCGTACCTCTGGCTAACTAGGGGGCCGACAAGGTCATAGCCTTTGTGGTGCTACCCACCTGCGATCTGACGCCCAGGACGGACATGGCCGGTCGACCGGTCTCTCCTCGCTGGTTCCTCCATGGGTCCGCGCGAGCCAGGGTAACCGGCCGGGCCCGGGATCCTCCCCAGAGCGAGGTTACTGCCCCTCGAACGCTGGATCTCGTTTCTCGAGGAACGCCGAGATGCCCTCTTGGGCGTCCTCGGAGGCGAAGGCCTGGCAGAAGGCCTCGATCTCGTCGTTGAGCCCCTCGGAGAGGTGCGTGTTCCAGGCTTGGCGGACGGCGCGCTTGGCTTGGGCCAAGGCGATCGGGCTCCAGCGGGCCATCCGGCCGGCCAGCTGGATGGCCTGGGCCTCGAGCTCCTCGGGCTCGGTGACCTGCTCGATCACGCCCAGGTCCAGGGCCTCGGGGGCCTCGATGGTGTCGCCGGTGAGGATCAGACGCATGGCTTGGCCCCGGCCGATCAACCGGGTCAGCCGTTGGGTCCCGCCGCCACCGGGGATGATCCCCAGGCGCACCTCGGGGGAGCCCAGCTTGGCGGTGCTGGCCGCCAGGCGGACATCGCAGGCCAGGGCCAGCTCCAGGCCGGCGCCCAGGGCGTGCCCGTTGATCGCTGCGATCACGGGGGTACCCAAGGCTTCGATCGTCTCGTACATCCGGGGCGGGGAGAGGTAGGCGCGTTGCTCTGGTACGCTGCGCTGACGCATCTCGTCGAGGTCGGCGCCGGCGGCGAAGGTCTTACCGCTGCCGGTGAGCACGATGGCCCGGGCGCCGTCGGCACCTGCTCGTTGAAGAGCCTCGAGCATCGCAGCCCGGGTGGCCTGGTCGAGGGCGTTGCGCTTCTCGGGCCGATCGATGCGGACCAGCGCCACGTGGTCATGGGCGGTGGCCTCGGTCCGGATGGTGGGGCCGGCGGCTGGCATGGACCGGCCATGGGGGCCCGCGCCTAAAGCTGTTGGATAAGGCCGGGCTCACGGCCCCTCCCAGCTGTCGGGGTAGGTCCAGTCGATGTCCCCGGTGTCGGCACCGATCTCCAGCCACGCCCAGGCCCAGACGACGGCCTCGAAGGCCCGGACCAGGTCGTCCTCGTCCTCGAAGTGCTGGGAGTCGCTCAGGTAGGCCTCGATGTTCTCGAGGTACCGGGATCCCCGGTCGGTGGCTGGCGTGGCCTCGTCGAGGGCCCCCTGGAGCCGGTCGCGCCACGTGCGGGTCTCCTCGAGCAACCGCTGACCGGTGGGGTCCACGACCCCAACCTATGGAGCACGTTCATAAGCACCCCGTTTCCCGTAACACAAGTTTCATACCCCTTGCCACGTGATAGCAGGTTGGTCCGAACGGGCCAAACTGAAATGTGAGGTGGTTTACTGATACGAAATCATAGTTCGAATAGTCTAAGCCGGGATAGCGACGGAACGCCACGTAGGGCCGCTGCGATCCCGCCGTAGGCCCACCGGCCCGTTCACGCGCTAGTTCGGGCCGCGGTGGGCGCTCGCAGCGTCACCCCGTGGCCCCGTCGTACCCTGGCGCCCTTCGGGGCGTAGGGGTTTCCCCGATCCCGCCTGCGCGAGCCCGGCGTGGTCGGTCTCCTGCCCACACGGCTGGGGACCGACCGGCGCGGGGGCGGGTTCTTCCTTTATCACCGAACCCTCAGAGCTGCGCAGTCCGCCTTCCACCTCGGACACCGACCCACAGGAAGCCTGTCCACATCTAGGGTTGACATCTGCACCATGGAGGCTAGCGTATAACCCGCCTCGAGCGGTGGGCAGGGCGATGCCTTCGGATGGGACACCGGCCACGGGCGTCGTGCTCCTCCAGATGGGAGGGCCCGAGAGACCCGAGGACCTGGCACCGTTCCTGCGCGCCCTCTTCACCGATCCCGAGATGATCCGGTTGCCGGCCTGGCTTGCCCCCTTCCAGGGCCTGCTGGGGCGTGCCTACGGGACCTGGCGTGCAGGCAAGGTCCAGGCCGAGTACGAGCGGATCGGCTGGTCCTCGCTGAACCCGACGACCGCGTCCCTGGCCCAGCGCGTGGAGAAACGGCTCGATGGCCATGTCCGGGGCGTGGAGGTGGCCATGCGGTACACCGACCCTCGGGCCAACACGGCCGTGGACCGGCTGGCCGACCAAGGGGTCGAGCACGTGGCAGCGGTCACGTTGTACCCCTTCTACTCCAAGGCCACCACCGGCTCGAGCCTCCTGGATCTCCGGAAGGCCGTGGCCGACACGGCACCCGATCTGACCGTGTCCAGCGTGGACCGGTGGGGCTCCCGCGAGAGCTTCCTCTCCCTGACCGAGGCCTGGACGCGCCGGACCTTGGAGCAAGCCCGAGAGGCCCACGGGGATCTGGGACGTACCGCCATCCTGCTCTCTGCCCACGGTATCCCGGAAGCCTACGTCGAGGATGGCGACCCCTACGAGGAGGAGGTCCAGGCGGCGGCCGATCGGCTCACCGACCGGTTGGAGGACCAGGTCGGTGTCGAGCGAGTCGTGTTGGCCTTCCAAAGCGACGTGGGCCCGGTCGACTGGCTACGCCCTTACACCGGGGAGGTCATCCAAGGGCTTGCCGCCGACGGGATCGACACGCTCGTCGTCGTGCCGTTGGGCTTCGTCTCCGAGCACATCGAGACCCTGTACGAGATCGACGAGCTCTACGGGGACGTCGCTCGGGAGGCCGGCATCGATCGGTACGTCAGGGTGCCGGCCTTCGACGACGACCCGGCTTTCGCCGACCTCATCGCCGACCTCACCGCCGAGCACCTGGAGGCCACTGCGTGAACCGGTTGGCCCTGGCGACCTGGCGCATCCCGCAGGTCCCCATCGAGGACCTGGAGGCCGCACGAGCGCGCGCCGACGCTCTGGACGGGCGCGAGCTGGCGGCCGACGTCGGGACCCAGGCCCTGTTCACCTTGACCACGTGCCAGCGGGTGCTGTTGGTCGCCGTGGCCGAGGCGCCAGCCTCTCCCGCGGATCTTGCCCGGGCCCTGGCCGATGCGGTCGACCTCCCCGGCGCCGAGCGCCGGATCGGCTTCGACGCCCTGCGCCACCTCGTCGAGGTGACCAGCTCCCTAGATGCGCTTGTGCCCGGCGAGGATCAGGTCACCGGCCAGGTCCGGGATGCCCTTGCCTGTCAGGTCGAGGAGGGTCTGGTGACCGGCCGCCTCCACCAGGTCCTCCAGCGGGTACTGGCCCTGGCCAAGGGCATCCGGGCCGAGGCCGGCCTTCAGGGCAGGGGCAAGCGGTCCCTGGCCGACCTGGCCGTACCGCTTCTCCCAGCTAAGGCCACCGTGGCCGTCGTCGGGACCGGGGCGATGGCCAAGGCCGCCCTCGACGCGTTGGGCCCCGGGCATCCCTACCACGTCGTGTCCAGGTCCTTGCCGCGGGCCGAGGACCGGGCAGGACCGGCGGGGCAGGCCTGGGCACGCGAGCGGTTCTTCAGCGATCCACCCCCGGTGGACGCCCTGATCCTCTGCACCGGGTCCGAGCACGGGCCGGTCCTCGACGAGGCAGCGACCCGGGCCCTGGTCGGGGCCCGGGCCGGAGGGCCCACACCTCTGACGATCCTGGACCTGGGGCTCCCCCGGAACGCGGCCGCGGCCGTGGGAACCCTGGGCGGTGTGGACCTCCGCACGATCTCGGACCTGGCCCGGGTGGCCCGGGGCAAGATGCTCGACGACGCAGGGATCGTCCGTGCCCATCAGGCCCTCGACGAGGCCCTACGACGGGAGCGTCGACGTCAGGTCAAGCAGACCCTCTCCGAGCGGATCGTG
>CAZBKU010000073.1:0-5824 GCA_964492585.1 uncultured Thermoplasmatales archaeon
GACAAGTACGGGCCCGAGGAGGCCGAGGACATGGCCGAAGAGGAAGGCCTGGAGGCACCCGGCGAAAAGGCGCCTACCGAGCCCTTCGAGGGCCCGATCGAGGCCGGCGAGGGCGGCGACGAAGGGACCTTCGAAGGCCCCATCGAAGCTGGCGACGACGCTGAACCAGACGACGAAGGGACCTTCGAGGGTCCGATCGAGGCCGAGGACGACTAGGCCCGATCACGATCAACAGAACTGACAGGAGGAACGACCATGGTCGACCTGAACCGCGCACTACGCACCGCCGCCCAGACCGGTGAGATCACCCTGGGCTTCAAAACCACGCAAGAGGCCGCCAGTGACAACAACGCCAAGGTTGTCGTCCTGGCGCGGAACATGCCAGAGGAGGCCCGCGACGACGTGGTCTCCGCAGCCGACGACGCCGGGGTCCCGATCCTAGAGTTCGAGGGGACCAACGTCGAGCTTGGCCCAGCCTTCGGTAAGCCGTTCGCCGTCTCCGCGGCCGCCATCATCGAGCCCGGGGAGAGCGACATCCTGCAAGCCGTCCAACGGTAGCTTGAGATGGCCGTGGAACGGAAGCTCGACCTGCGGTCGCTCCGGCTGCTCAACACCTTCGAGGACCTCACGGGCGTCCAGCCCATGGATGTCGTCGAGGACGAGCAGCGCTACGTCTTCCTCGTCGAAGAGGACGACGTCGGCAAGGCGGTGGGCAAGGGCGGCTCCCGGCTCAAACGCGTCCGGGAGAAGATGGGGAAGAACGCGGACGTCGTCGCCTACGATGAGGACGCCGCGACCCTTGTCAGCAACTTCTTCCGGCCCTACGACGTCCAAGGCGTCACCCTGGAGGACCATCGGGACGGGGACACCCGCGCCCGTGTCCAGGTCGACCCCAAGGACAAAGGTCGAGCCATCGGGAAAGGCGGTCGCAACGTCCACCTCTGCGAGGAGCTGGTCGGGCGGCACACCAACGTCACCCAGGTCGTCGTGGACGCAGGAAGCGTCGTCACCGGCGCCTGATCGTCCACCCCTGACCCATCCCGGAGCTGATCATCTTGGACCGGCTCGGATGGGCACGTACCCTGGCCTTCGCAGGCTTGACGCTCAGCCTGGCAGGTCTGCCGTTGAGCTACCTGTGGCTGGGAGATCCGCGGTCGTTGATCACCGCCAGCCTGGTCCGCCTGGCCGAGGCCGTGGCCCTCTTCCTCCCCGGGTTGGGCCTCTCGATCGCCGGGTACGCCACGTACAGCCGCCTGCCGGTCGCGTTGCGCTCCCGGACCCGGGCTCCGTTCCTGATCCTCGTGCTCACCCTCCTCTTGCCGTTGATCGGCCTGGCGGCCGTCCTGACCGCCCGATGGCTACCGGCCTGACCACCGGGGTGTCGCAAGGTGCCTGGCCAGGGACCCGACCCCGATCGTGTGTTCGTCTACGGGACGCTGCGGCCCGGGTTCACCAACCCTGGCCGTGACCTTCTCCAGCGGAACAGCGAGCACCTGGGCGCCGCCTGGACCCGAGGGCGACTGCTCATCGTGCAAGGGTTGCCGGCGTTAATCGTCGACGCACCGGACAAGGGCACGGTGGTCGGGGATCTCTACCGGTTGGAAGATCCCCAGGCTGCCCTGGAGGGACTGGATCGCTACGAAGGGGTCCGGGGACCAGCCCCAGGGCCCTACCAGCGCCAGCTCAGGGAGGTGGTCCTGGAGGGCCAGGACCCTTGCCGAGCCTGGGTGTACGTTTGGACCGGGCCGACGGTGGGGGCCCGGCCGGTGCCCGAGGGGGATTACCGAGCCTATGCGGACCCCTAGCCCGCTACCCTACCGGTTACAGTACGCCGCGTCCGCATGGCTCTTGGCCACGACGAGCTCCGGCTGGTCCCCCGATGGGACCAGGTGCAACCCCCGAACGGTGATCGAGCTCTTGCAGTCGGTCGGATCCTGATCCGTGATCTGCTCGTTGAGCACCAGCGTGGACCCATCCGGCAGGGTCAGCTCGGTGTTCGGCGGCGGTGAACACGGTGCCGTCAAGCCGATCTCACCGCAGAGATCCTGACCGGCCACCGAGATCCCCCAGATCGTCGTGGTCCCGGTCGTCGCGGCCGGTGTGGAGGAGGCCGAGGCAAGCGAGGTCGTCTCCACCGCCGTCCCCTCCACCAGACAGCCATCGCCGTCCTGAAGCAGGCAGAGGTTGGCCACCTTGCTGGACGCGTTGGCCCAGCTCCGATCGGTCTCCCACTCCCCGTGGGCCTCGGACTTGACGACCTCCAGATCGTTGCCGCCGATCTCGGTCTCCCCGATCGCCGTGGACTCGTGCCCACCGGTGAACGGGATCCGGGCATGGCCCGTGATCAAGGGCTGCTGAGCCGGCAACGAGACGTTCAAGGCTGTCGCGTCCGCACCGACCTTCTGGGAAGGACCACACGGGGGCTCCATGGGGAAGTCGGTGTGCCCCTTGGCCTGGCTGATGACGATGTCGATCGTCTGCAAGCCTTCGGTCGCCATGTCCACGTCGCGAAGGTAGACGTGGATAGCATTGACGGTGAGATCGCTGGCCCAACCATCGTCGACCGGGTCGTCGGGTGCGTGCACCGAGCTGATCCGTTCGTAGAGCATCACCCGGCTACCGTTGCCGAACGTGTCGCTCAGGTCGACCATCTGCCACGGCTGCACGTCGACGATCGTCTCACCGTCGACGGTGAGCCCCGTGACCTGGGTCCCGGTCGAATCCCATCCAGCCTGGATAGCGTTCGCGTCGGTGTCGGCCACGCTACGGACCGTATCGGCCTGGACGAGACCGTCGAGCAAGCTGAGGTTGCTCAAGGTCACGGTCGAGGTCTGCTGGGAGACACCGAAGCCCGGTTGTGAGTCGATCGTCACGTGCGAGGTGGCGTTGCCGAGCTCGTAGCGCGCCAGGGTGTCGAAGGTCCCGGTCGGGTCGTCGACGGAGAGCTTCTCGAGGTGGTCGGTCTCGTCTCTCTGGCCGACACCGGAGATGTTCACGGCGGTGTGGAGGGTTCGTTCTCGGTCCTCAGCTAGGCCGCCCGCGGCGCGGATCAAGAGCCCTTGCCCCCTGGACCGGGCGTTGGCCCAGGCGGGATCAGGGGTCCACCTCTCCGAGCACGCCTCCTGGCTGCCGGCCTCGAGGTCCCGTGACCTCTCAGAGGTCGTCTCGTCGGATCCCATCCCTGCCAGGCCGACGTCATCGGCCAGGAAGAACGAGACAGGGATGATCAAAGCAGCTGACGCGAGCACCAGGACCCAGTGGGAAGCGATGCTTCCCTTATCGTCATCCCGCATAGTCGTGCACCTGGAGGTCCAGCCTGTCGCCAGGAGGATAAAGCGTCTGGCAGGGAGGTCGAACGGTCCAGGCAAGGTGTGACCAGGGAGTCACGCTCGGAGCGTGCTTCTGGTCACCTCAAAGGACAGGGTCCTCGCGCCACTCGCCGTACACCCGGCGCCAGACGTCGCACATCTCGCCCAGTGTGGCATAGGCCTTGACGCACCGCAGGAGGTGGGGCATCTGGTTGTCCCCATCCTTGCAGGCGGCCTCGAACGCGTGCAGGGCATCCTGCACGTCCTTCTCGTCGCGGCTCTCCCGGAGCTCCTCCAGCCGGCGGCTCTGGCGGTCCCGGGCGTCCTCGGCGTCGATGCGGAGGATCTCGACCTGGTCCTCCTCGTTGCCCTCGGTGAAGGCGTTGATGCCCACGATCCTGCGGTCGCCCTCGTCGATCTCCTGCTGGTACCGGTGGCTGGCGTTGGCGATCTCCTTCTGGAAGTAGCCCTTCTGGATCGACGGCAGGACGCCGCCTTGGGCTCGGATCTCGTCGAAGTACCTCCGGGCCTCCTCCTCCATCTCGTCGGTCATCCACTCGACGAAGTAGGACCCGGCCAACGGGTCGATCGTGTTCGCCACGCCGGACTCGTGGGCCAGGATCTGCTGTGTGCGCAGGGCCACCCGGGCGGCTTGCTCGGTGGGGAGGGCCAGGGCCTCGTCGTAGCTGTTGGTGTGCAGGCTCTGGGTCCCGCCGAGCACGGCGGCCAGGGCTTGGACCGTGGTCCTGACGATGTTGTTCAAGGGCTGTTGTGCGGTGAGCGAGCAGCCGGCGGTCTGCGTGTGGAACTTGAGCAGCCAGGAGCGTTCCTTCTCGGCGCCGAGCTCGTTCTTGGTGAAATCCGCCCAGATCCGGCGTGCTGCCCGGTACTTGCCGATCTCCTCGAAGAGATCGTTGTGCGCGTTGAAGAAGAAGCTGAACTGCGGAAGGAAGTCGTCGGGATCCAGGCCGCGCTCGACGGCTTGCCTGGCGTACTCCATGCCGTCGGCCAGGGTGAACGCGAGCTCCTGGGCCGCCGTCGAGCCAGCCTCCCGGATGTGGTACCCGCTGATCGAGAGGACGTTCCACTTGGGCGTGTTCTCGACGGCGTACTCGATGGTGTCGGTGACGACCTTCATCGAGGGTTCAGGGCCCATGATCCACTCCTTCTGGGCGATGAACTCCTTGAGCATGTCGTTCTGGATGGTCCCACGCAGCTTCTCGAACGGGACCCCTTGCTTCTCGGCGACGGCCAGGTACATGGCCCACAGCATCGGTGCAGGGGCGTTGATCGTCATCGATGTGGAGACCTTGCCCAGCGGGATCCCCTCGAACAGGCGCTCCATGTCGGCCAGGGAATCGATGGCCACACCGCACTTGCCGACCTCCCCCAGCGCGTAATCGGAGTCGGAGTCGTAGCCGTACAGGGTCGGCATGTCGAAGGCGACCGAGAGGCCCGTCTGTCCCTGCTCGAGCAGGTAGTGGAACCGCTGGTTGGTCTCCTTGGGCGTCCCGTACCCGGCGAACATCCGCATGGTCCACTGCCGGCCACGGTACATGGAGTGGTAGACGCCCCGGGTGAACGGGTACTCGCCGGGGACCCCCAGCTTCTCGTCGGGGTCCCAACCCTCCAAGGTCGTCGGGTCGGCAAGGGGCGGGACCTCCTTGCTGGAGACGGTCTTGAAGAAGCCGTCCTCCCGCTCGTCCTGCTCGTCGTAGGCCTCCTCCCAGTCCTCGCGCATCTCCTCGATGTCTCGATCCTGGTCGGTCATGGTGGGTCCCCTTGCACCGGGCTGGTTCCCTCAGTCGGGCCTGCGGCTTAAAGGCTTAGGTGGGACCCGACCGCGGCCGGCTCGATCCTCCCCGTTCGAGCCCCCGCGTCACCCCTCATTGTCACCTACGGGGGTGACAGGACCTTGCTTAATCCCGGCCAACGCGTGGCCGTACCTGGAAGGCTTCGGGGGCACCCAGTGATCGGTCTCAAGCAACTCTTCGGCGTGCTGGCAAGCCTCATCGTCCTCACGTCAGCCGCCGTGCTGGGTCCCGCCGGGGACCAGGACGGGACCGTCGCTCTCCAGTCCACGCCAGCAGGCGGCGCCGAACTGGTCGCCCAAGCCCCGGCTCAGCTCAGCCTCGAGGAGCTCCCGGTCATCCGGGCCACCACCTCCCAGGGGGCCCTGGAACCAGCCACGGTCCTCGAGGGGACCCTGGAACGGGTCAAACTGGTCGCCTCCACCATGCGCCCACCCACCCACGTCGAGCTTGGTGGAGAGGTGTTGCGGGTCCCGGCCGGCGGGACCCTCCTCATCGAGGGCCTGGCCGGCACCCTGACCACGGGCGAGGACGGCCAGACCCTGGTCGTCACCGCCAGCGGCGTGGCCGACAAGGTCCGGGTCCTCCCGCCCACGGGCGCTCCGATCTCGACCCAAGCCACCAGCCAGAGCGGGCTCTTGGCCAAGGACGTCGTGCTCGACGGTACCCCGTTGACCGCCAACCATCGGTCCCAAGGCGTCTTCG
>CAZBKU010000073.1:5834-11557 GCA_964492585.1 uncultured Thermoplasmatales archaeon
AGATCAGCGCGACCCTGGTGTCCTCTGGAGAGGAGGCCAGCCGGAGCCCCGGGCTGAGCGTCGGCGACAGCTTGATCGAGATCGATGAAGAGGTCCCGATCCAGCTCGAAGAGTACGTCGGCGTCATCATCACCGTCGAGGCCGACGGCGAGCACGTGCTCCTCCGCATCGATGGGTTCGCCAACGTCACGGTGGGCGAGGAGGAGTTCCGCCAAGACGCCCAGATCGAGGCCGACCTCCGGCCCAGCTCCCTGGTCCCCGACAACGAGCCGCCAGAGGCGGCCTTCTCCTGGGAGACCGACGGTGGGGTCCCCACGGTAGGTGAACCCATCCGGTTCCTGGATGAATCCGACGATGATCTGTTCGTCAGCAAGTGGCACTGGTCCTTCGGAGACGGGGTGACCTCCACCGAACGCTACCCTGAACACACCTACGACCAACCGGGTCCGTACACGGTCGAGTTGACGGTCAGCGACGCCCATGGCGGCAGCGACACGACGAACAAGACCATCGACGTGCGCAACCCGCTGCCGAAGATCCAGATCACCTGGGATCCCGGCCAACCGATCGAGGGGGACATGGTCACCCTCTACGCCAAGGTCACAGATCCCGACGGTGGCAGCATCCAGGCCATCGATTGGGAGCTCTCCGATGGCTCGACCTACCAGGGGGAGTCGATCGTCAAGGAGTTCACCGACCAAGGGACCTACGAGGTCAACGTCAGCGCTGTCGACGACGAGGGGGACAGGGGCTGGCAGAACGAGACCCTCCATGTCACCAACGCGCCGCCCGAGCCTCGGTTCATCGTCATCCCCGAGGAACCGACCGCTGGTCAACCCGCCACCTTGAAGTCCGAGAGCTTCGACCCCGGTCAAGGCCAGATCGTCAACACCACCTGGGAGATCAGCGGGATCGAGGACGTGTTCTACGATGAGACCGTCGAGGTCACCTTCCCCCGGGACGGCGAGGTCCCCGTGGAGATCACGGTCACCGACGACCAAGGGAACAGCGCCTCGGAGCTGAGGAAGGTCGCCGTGCAGAACCCGCCACCCCAGGTCTCGATCACCCACACGCCGACCATGCCGAACCCGGGTCAGTCGGTCTCGTTCGTCGCCCAGGTCGAGGACGACGATCTGCCGTCGGCAGCCGAGTGGACGTTCCCCGACGGGGTCACACGGACCGGTATGGCGGTCAACCACGTCTTCCAGGCCGGAGGCCTCCAGGCCGTCACGGTCGAGGTCACCGACGCCGATGGCGACACCGGTGAAGCGACCACCCAGGTCGAGGTCAACCACGCCCCGTTGCTCAACCTCACGGCCTCGGCGACGACGGTCGAGACCAACCAGACGGTCACCCTGACCGCCGTGGCCTCCGACCCCGACGGCACCATCGACACCACGCTTTGGTCCATCGACGGCATCGCGGTCACCAACCTCACGGCTTGCGACCTTGTCGACGTCGAGGCTGGGGTCACGGAGGCGACCTGCCAGTGGGCCGACGACGGGGACCGGACCCTCAGCGTCACCACCTTCGACGACGCGGGGGCATCCACCACGAACACCACCACCGTCGCGGTCACCAACAAGCCCCCGAGCCTCGATCCCCAGATCCAGGATGGTCACGTCAACGAGGACGAGACCGGGATCTTCCAGGCCCAGGCCACCGATCCCGATGGCCCCGAGAGCGCCCTGAACATCACCTGGCGGCGCGGCGATGACATCGTCGGCTTCGGCCAGGAGATCCCCTTGACGTTCTCGTCGGCCCAGGACGTCACCCTAGACGTGACCGCCGAGGATGAGGATGGTGGCACGGCGTCCACCGAGCTGTCGTTCCACGTCAACGGGAAACCCCAGGCCTCCATCGACGGCCCGGCCAGCGTCACCGCTGGCCAGTCGGCCTCCTGGACCGCGGACGCCAGCGATGGGGAAGGGAACCCGCTGAGCTACGAGTGGCGTGTGGACGGGACCACCATCGGCACCAGCCGTCAGCTAAGCCACACGTTCGCGACCGGTGGGACCGAGACCCTCCGTGTCGAGGTGACCGACAGCCTGGGAGCCAGCAGCACGGCTACCCTGGACGTCCGGGTCACCAGCCCACCGCTCGAGGTCAACCTCACCGTCGACGACGAGACGCCGCTAGCCGGTCAGGAGGTCACGTTCTCGGTCGACACCAACGGCCGGGCGATCGAGGGCATCACCTGGACCTTCGACCCGATCGGCGGAGATACGCTCACCGAGACCACCGGGCAGGGCGTCGATAGCCTCAGCCACACCTTCGCGCAGCCTCGTCACGTCACCGTGACCGCCGAGGTCACCGCCGACCTGGGATCGAGCAGCCAGGACGCCGCCGATCTCCGGGTCCGGGGCGACCAACCCTTCGACATCGAGCTGGAGCCCTTGCTCCCGGATCAGCAGTGCCTTGACCACACCGACGGCAACGTCTCCGTGGCCATGACCAACGGAGCCACCGGGGAGACGCTGAGCCTCTCCTCGAGCTCCACCTACGCGTGGACCTCGGAGAACGGATGCCTGCTGGAGGGCGTCTACCCCAGCGGGACCTGGTCGGTGGGTGACACGCTCGGGCTCCAGGTCGAGGTCGGGACGGCGATCACCTCGACCAGCCCAGGGTTCTCCACAAGCGGTAGCCTCGACCTTGTCCCCCTGAACCTCGACGGTGCCGAGCTCGTGTTCGAGGACCTTGCCCTCGACGACCGGACCCGGGATGGGATCCTGGGCCTCAGCGATGACGACCCGGGGACGACCTACCACGACCCGACCGAGGACGTGGAGCTCTCCGGCACCCTCGCGTGGATCACCGGTCAACCCGCCCAGGGTCGCGAGATCAGCCTCACGTCAACCTACGAGGGGGTCGTGCTCGGCGCCACAGCTCAGGCGTACGCTGAGTGGACCGAGCAGAGCGATACCCTGGACGGCACGTTCGACAGCGAGGTCCCCAAGGTCCTGCTCGAAGGCCGCGAGG
This sequence comes from uncultured Thermoplasmatales archaeon, assembly GCA_964492585.1. Lineage (GTDB taxonomy): Archaea > Thermoplasmatota > SW-10-69-26 > SW-10-69-26 > SW-10-69-26 > CAYXGD01. The sequence goes on from CAZBKU010000073.1 coordinate 8,814, forward strand.
GTCTCCCCTCTGTCGAGGCTGCCTACCTGCCCGGCGACTACACCGTCGAGCTCCGAGCCAACGGGGGGGCTGGGGCTCAGGGGTTGGCCTCGTTGACCTTCACCGAAGATCCCGAGGGGTTCTTCTGGGCGCTGGGCCAGCCGATCCCTTAGCCGGTCCAACGGGCCTGAAGGAAGGCACCGAGGACGCGTGTCACGCTGTCCAGCGTCCGCTGAGCCTCGTCCAAGGGTGGGGCGTACTCGACCACGTCGAAGACCCTGCACCGGTCTGGGGCGGCAGCGACCGCGTCGACGACCTCCTCGAGCTCGAACCGCTCGGGCCCGGGGGCAGAAACCCCAGGAGCCAGGGTGCTGGACAGACAATCGACGTCGAAGGAGAGGCAGGCTTGGGCGGGCCCATCAAGGGCCTGCAGCACGGCCCCGGACAGACCTGCTTGGCGGACCTTGGCCATCGACCGCCAGGACACCCCTGCATCCTGGGCCCAGGCGGCCAGCTCATCGAACCCGGACCGTTCCAGGGCCTTGGGATCCTCGGGACGCTGGATCCCGAGGGGGTGGACGTCCCCTGGGGCCACATGGCCCTCCTCGACCAGGCGACGGAAGCTGGATCCCGAGGTATGCACCGGGGAGTAGGGCCGCATGTCCAGGTGCACATCCAAGTACGTCACCGACACCCTGTCCAGGGCGCGGGCAGCTCCCCGGACGGTGGCGTAGGTGGTGCCGTGATCTCCACCGAGGACCAGCGGGAACCCGTCTCGGGTCAACACGGTCTCGACGGCGTGGGCAAGCCGGTCCAGGTCGGCCTCCAGGGTCCCAGGTTCGTTGGCCAGCTCCAGGGACCACGTCTCGGTCCCGGGAGGAAGCCGGCCTGCGGTCTCGAGCGCGGCATGGAGCCGATCGGGGCCCTGGGCGGCACCAGGCCGGCCCCCGACGTTGTGGACGCCCTGGTCGAGGGGGGCGAGCACGAGGGTGGGGGCTTGGTCGGCCGATGGGACCTGGACCACGGGCACCCAGCGCGGCGCAAGGGTTTCAACGTTGAGGCGTGTGGAGGCCCGTGGAGCTCGTCACGTTCGACCTCGACGGGACCTTGATCGAGACCACGGTGTTCCAAGCGGCCGCCCAGGGCCTCGGGTTCGGGGAGGAGATCGCCCGGTTCGACAGCCACTACTTCGCCGGTGTGCTCTCCCTAGAGGCTACCTTCATGGTCGAGCACCGGCGCTTCCAGGGCCTGGACCGTCAGACGGTCCATCGGGCGTTGGACAAGGGCCCGTGGGTGCAGGGGATCGAGGCGACCGTCCAGGCGCTCCGGTCGGCAGGCAAGGAGGTCTGGGTGGTGACCGACCAACCGGACTGGGCCGTCGAGTTCCTCGAACGATGGGGGATCGAGACGGGGGTCTGTGCCAGGACCCATCCCCGGTCCGGCGGGGAGATCGGCTCGGTGGCGCGCTACGCCTTCGAGAAGTGGCCTGCCCTGGCTGACAAGCTGGATCGCGAAGGGATCGCCCCGGACGAGGTCTGCCACGTGGGCAACGGATCCAACGACGTCCCTGTTTTCCAGAACGTGGGCCGTGGCGTGGCGTTCAACCCAACGGACCCCTGGGTCCAAGCCGCAGCGGACGCTACGGTGCAGGGGGACGATCTGCGGGACGTGTTACCGCACGTCGAAGGATGAGCCGGTCACTGGCTAGCTTGAGCGCGGAGCTTCTTGAGCTCCTCGCCGACCTGACGGACCAGCACCGCTTTCGAGCCGCGGACGGGGACGAGGACACGGCCCTCGCGTTTATCCCATCGGGCCGGGTGGTGTTTGCCTTTCTCCAGGGTCGGTTTCAACCGGAGGCTGGCGCAGGCCTTGGCGACCTGCTCGGCCGTCGGCGACGGGATGGCGACGTCCTCGGCCACGCGGCGTAGAGGCCGCTTGGCCTTGCTGTCGAAGTAGGCAGGGTATAGGACGTACTTCTCGTCGCGCCGAGAGACCATGGGTCCGGTGCTCCCGGTCCTCAGTCGAGCAGGACCGCGTTGATGACGCCGTCCTGGCCGGGCCGGGAGGTCACGCGAGCACGACCCTTCTCGGTCTGGAGGATCGCACCCTTGGTGATGAGGTTCCGCCGCACGTAGTGGATGTTGGCGGGGTTCTCCACGACGCTCTCGATCTCGGCCTGTTCGGTCGCACCGTCGGAGGTGTCGGTGACGTTGGCGACCTTGGCCCGGACGACCCGGGTCCGCTGGTTGCCGCCACGGATGCGGTCGACGGTGCGCTTCTCTTCACCGATCGTCGGGACCTGGGTCTCGCGACCGATCTCGAACCGTCGCTTACCACGGTGCCGGATCAGCCGGCCACCGCTCGGTTTCCGACGGGACTTGCCCTGCCAGAGTGCCATCGCTCGGCGATATGGAAGCCCCCTATATGAAGGTTCTCAGGGTGTCGGTGCCCGGACGGGTCCTCTGCGGGAGCCATAGCGGGACCCCGGACCCGGCTTCCCCTGTCACTAGCCACGGTATGACACGAAACGTATATAGGGCCTCAGGAGAAACCAATGGGTTGCTCCGACCTGGTCGGCGCGTCGTGGTGGGAACCCAACATGGTCGAGATCATCACCGTAGAAGACCTTTCTGAGGCCATCGAAGAGAAGACTGGACTCGACCCCGAGGAGGCGGGGCGCGACGCCGAGTTCGTCATGGACATCTTCGGTTTCAACGACAGGATCATCGACAACGTCCTCGAACCGGAGGACCGACAGCTGTTCT
>CAZBKU010000074.1:0-11472 GCA_964492585.1 uncultured Thermoplasmatales archaeon
CCACGGGGACGCCGGCCTGGCGGGCCCGGGGTGCCACGCGCTGGACCAGGTCGACGGTGCGGGGGTCCAGCTCGTCGCGGGCGCCGGTGACGCCGAAGAGGCCGACCAGGTAGAGGAACCCGCGGGTGGTCGCGATCAGGTGATCCAGGCGGTCGTCGGTGCTGGAGGGAGCGGCCAGGAAGACCTGATCCAGCTCGTCGCCGAAGGCGCCCTGGATCCCGTGGCTGGCCTCGGGGGGCATGTCGGCCAGGATCGCACCGTCCAGACCGGCCTCCCGGAGCCGGTCGGCGAAGGTCTCGTACCCCATGGCGTGGGCGATGTTGGCGTAGGTCATCACGATCATCGGCGTGTCGGGGTGGCGCTCGCGCAGCTCCGCGCACGCATCGAGCACGTCGCGGGGACGGACCCCGGCGTCCAGGGCCTGCTTGACGGCGTCTTGGATGGTCGGGCCGTCGGCCACGGGGTCGCTGAAGGGGATGCCGATCTCGAGGACCTTGCATCCGTTGTCGATCAAGGCTGAGGCGTGGGCCAGGAAGGTCTCCCGGTCTGGATGGCAACCGACCAGGTAGCCGACCAGGCAGGGCTCCTCGAAGGCGGCGGCAAGCCGGGTCACGAGAGGCTCCCTCCGAAAGCCTCGGCCAGGGTGTGCATGTCCTTGTCCCCTCGCCCGGAGAGCGTGATGACCAGCAGATCGTCCTGCTCCATCTCCGGGGCGATCTTGCAGGCGTGGGCCACGGCATGCGCGCTCTCGAGAGCCGGGATGATGCCTTCCAGCCGGGAGAGGCGTTCGGTGGCCTCGAGCGCCTCGTCGTCGGTGATCCCGACGTACTCGGCCCGGCCCTGATCCTTGTAGTAGGCGTGCTCGGGGCCCACACCCGGGTAGTCCAGGCCGGCGCTGATGCTGTGAGGTTCGGTGATCTGGCCGTCCTCGTCCTGGAGCAGGTAGCTCATGGCACCGTGGAGGATGCCGCGGGAGCCGGCGACCAGGCTGGCCGCGTGGCGGCTGGTGTCCAGGCCTTCACCCGCGGCCTCGACACCGATCAGCCGGGTGTCATCGTGGCGCAGCGGGTAGAAGGTGCCCATGGCGTTGGAGCCACCGCCCACGCAGGCCACGGCCACATCGGGGACCCGGCCTTCGATCTCGAGGCATTGCTGGCGGAGCTCGCGGCCGATGATGGCCTGGAGGTCGCGCACGATCCGGGGGAAGGGGTCGGGACCGACGACGCTACCCAGGCAGTAGTGGGTCCCCTCGACGCTGGCCACCCAGTCCCTGAGCGCCTCGTTGACGGCATCCTTGAGGGTCTTGGCACCGCTCTTGACGGGGATGACCTCGGCGCCCATCAGCTCCATCCGGAAGACGTTGAGCTGCTGGCGCTGGATGTCCTTCTCGCCCATGTAGACGTGGACGTCCAGACCAAGCACGGCCCCGGCCATGGCGGTGGCCACGCCGTGCTGGCCAGCACCGGTCTCCGCGATGACGCGCGCTTTGCCCATCCGCTTGGCCAAGAGGGCCTGGCCCATGACGTTGTTGAACTTGTGGGCCCCACCGTGGACCAGATCCTCGCGTTTGAGGTAGATCTTGGCGCCGCCGAGGTCCTCGGTCAGCCGCCGGCACTCGGTCAACGGCGTCGGACGACCGCCGTACTCCTCGTTGTACCATCTCAGCTCCTCGAGGAAGCTGTCGTCCTTGAAGGCCTTGTCATGGGCACGGGCGAGCTCGTCGAGGGCCTCCCACAGGATCTCAGGGACGTAGCGTCCCCCGAACCCGGCGAAGAGGCCCTCTGTGGGTTGGTCGAGGATCTTGTCGTCGGTCATCGTTTGCCATGCACCTCGTCGACAGCTTGGGCGAAGGCGCGCATCCGGTCGGGGTCCTTGTGGCCGTCGACCTCGATGCCGCTGGAGACGTCCACGCACCAGGGCCGGACCCAGTCGATGGCTCGCGTGACGTTGTCGGGGTCCAGGCCGCCGGCCAGGACGGCCGGGAACCCGGCCAGGGCCTCGACCAGGCTGCGGGCGTGATCCCATTCCAACGGGTCGCCATGCCCGCCGTACCCGCTGGGGTCCACGGCGTCGAGCACGATGGCCTCGCAGACGTGGGAGAGCTCGCGGAGCCGGTCCTCGTCGGTGGAGCGGTGGCCCGACGGGCTGTAGGCCCGCCAGATCCGAAGCCCGTGCTGCCGGGCGATCGATCGGGTCTCGTCGTCCTCAAGGTGGCCGGTGAGCTGGGCGATGTCCGGGTCCACGGTGGACAGGGCCTCGTCCAGGGCCTCCCGGTCGGTCTCGGGGCTGACCAGGACGGTCTCGATCTCAGGCGGCGTGGCGCGGACGAGCTCGGCGGCTCGATCCAGGGCCAGGTCCCGGTGGCTCATGGGGGCCAGGACGACGAACCCGACGAAGCTGACGTCGAGGTCGGCGGCCAGGTCGATCTCATCCTCGTCGCTGAGCCCGCAGTACTTGACGTGGGTCATCGTGGCGCCTCCAGCAGCTCGCGTGTGGCTTGCCTTGGATCCTGGGCGGACATGAGGCTTGTGCCGACCAGGACGCCATCGGCGCCGGCAGCCAGCGCCCTGGTGACGTCGTCGGCGGTCTCGATCCCGGAGAGGTGGAGCACGGGGGGATCGATCTCGCGGTCCTCGAGCAACCGGCGGGGCCGGTCGAGGTCGAGCTCCAGGGTGTCCAAATCGCGGACGTTGATGCCAAGCAGGTCGGCGCCCGTGTCGAGGGCCAGGTCGAGCTCCTGGTCGGTGACGACCTCGGTTAGGACCTCGATCCCGAGCTCGTGGGCCCGGTCGACGAGGTCTGCAAGAGGGGTGTTCGTGTAGCCCTCGGCGTGGAGCCGGGCGATGACGAGCACGGCCGAGGCGCCCCAGGCGGCCGCGGCGTCGACCTGGGCCTCGTCGATGACGAGGTCCTTCATGAGCAGCGGCAGGTGGGCCCGGCGGGCAAGATCGAGGTTCTCCAGGTGGCCGCCGAAGTGATCGGGATCGGTGAGGACGCTGATCCCACAGGCACCACCCTCGGCGTACGCCTGGGCGATCTTCGAGACATCGACATCCCGCGGCTCTCCGGTGGGTCGGCCCGGTTTGATCTCGGCCACCAGGGCGGGGTAGGCCCGTTGGACGCTGGCTCTCAGCGAGCCGTAGCGCTCCAAGCGAGATGCCGGCCGGGCCTCGTAGAAGCCCTGGTCGACGCGTTTGCGGGCAGCACCGACGAGACGGTCGAGCCACACGGTCGCCTATCCCTCGTTGCTGGCTTGGACGTAGGACTCGAGCACCTTGAGCGCGCTGCCGTCGTCCAGGGCCCGGCGGGCTTTCTCGACCCCCTCGGCTGGATCGTCGGCGGCACCGGCGGCGTAGATCGTCAACCCGGCGTTGGCGATCACCATCTCGGCTCGCGGACCCTCACCTTGGTCGAGGATCTCGCGGACGAGCTTGGCCGCGTTCTCCGGGGGCACACCGCGGACCTCGGAGACATCCGCCGAGGCCACGCCCAGGTCCTTGGGGGTGATGTGCCCGGTGGTCACCCCGTCCTCCTTGACGTAGGCCACGGTGGTCGGCCCGGCGATGCTGACCTCGTCGAACCCGGGCGAGCCGTGGACGACGGCGCCCTCGATGCCGACCAGGCGCATGGTCTCGGCGATGGTGGGGACCAGCTCGGGTCGGCCGACCCCGACCAGTTGGTGGGTGGGTTTGGCCGGGTTGGTCAGCGGGCCGAGCATGTTGAACACGGTGGGGACGGCCAGCTCGCGGCGGGGCCCGATGGCGTGCTTCATGGCCGGGTGGAAGGATGGGGCGAACAGGAAGGTGAACCCGGCCGTCTCGAGGGTGGCCTTGACGCCGTCGGGGGTCTGTTCGATGTTGGCGCCGAGGGCCTCGAGGACATCCGCGCTGCCGGAGGGACTGGTGACGCTCCGGTTGCCGTGTTTGGCCACGGGGAGGCCGGCCCCAGCGATGACGAACCCGGCCGTGGTGGAGACGTTGAAGCTCTTGACGATGGCCCCGCCGGTCCCGGCCGTGTCGACCAGCCGGTCGGGCATGCCATCGATGTCGCGGCTGGCACCGCGCATGGCTTCGGCGAACCCGGCCAGCTCCTCGGTGGTCGGGGACCGGATCCGAAGCGCTCCGAGCAGGGCACCGATCTGGGCATCGGTGGCCTCGCCGTCCATGATCGTCGCCATGAGCCGGCGGGCGCTCTTCTCCTCGAGGTGGTCGCCAAGCAGGACGCGTTTCAGGTCGCCGATCGGTTGGCCTTTGTCAGTCATCGGTTCACCATGTGCAGGAAGTTCTGGAGGATATCTTTGCCCCGGGGGGTCAGGATGCTCTCGGGGTGGAACTGGACGCCTTCGATCGGGAGGGTCGCGTGCCGTAGGCCCATGAGCTCGCCGTCGGTGCTCCAGGCGGTGGCCTCGATGTCCTCAGGGAGGCTTGCCTCGTCCACGATGAGGCTGTGGTACCGGCCGGCCTCCAACGGGTTGTCCAGGTCCTCGAACAGGCCCTTGCCGTCGTGCTCGACCAGGCAGGCCTTGCCGTGCATCAGCCGCGGGGCGTGGACGACGCTGCCCCCGTAGACGTGGGCGAAGCCCTGTAGACCCAGGCAGACGCCCAGGGTGGGGACCTCAGGGCTCATCTCCTGTAGGAGATCGGTGCAGACGCCGAAGTAGTCCGGATCGTCGGGGGAGCCGGGGCCCGGGCTGATCACGATGCCATCCGGGTCGAGCTTGCGGGCGCCGTCGAGGTCGATGGCATCGTTGCGGTGGACGATCGGGTCGGCGCCGAGCTCGCCCAGGTACTGGACGAGGTTGTAGGTGAAACTGTCGTAGTTGTCGATGACAAGAAGCCGGGTCATCGACGATCACCGCCCGGCTTCTTGTCATGAGCCCGGATCCCTGGTCCGGGCGGAACCACAGACCACCCATGGAGCCTGCGTGGGGTGGTCTGTGGCCGGAGGATGCTGGGGCTCACGGGCGTCCCTCCGGTGGCTGGCCCGGGGTCAGCGAGCCTCGGGAGCGGGAGGTCACGCCAACCACCCCCCATCGCCTTGCAGGACGTCGAGGAGGGCCTCCCCTTTGGCCTGGGTCTCGTCGAACTCGGCGCTGGGGTCGGAGTCGGCCACGATCCCGGCGCCGGCTTGGATCTGGAGGGCGTCGCCGGCGGCCCAGGCCGAGCGGATGGTGATGGCCGAGTCGAGGTTGCCGTTGAGGCTGAGGTAGCCCACACAGCCCGCGTACGGGCCGCGAGCGGTGGCTTCGAGCTCGGCGATGATCTCCATGGCCCGGACCTTGGGGGCGCCGCTGACGGTGCCGGCCGGGAAGATAGCGTTGAGGGCGTCGACGGCATCGTGGCCGGCGGCCAGGTCGCCAGCGACCCGGGAGACCAGGTGTTGCACGTGGCTGTAACGCTCCACCGACATCAAGGTCTCGACCTCGACAGACCCGGGCCGGGCCACGCGGCCGACGTCGTTGCGGGCCAGGTCGACGAGCATGGCGTGCTCGGCGCGTTCCTTCTCGCTGGCTCGCAGGTCGGCCTCGTAGGCCTCGGTCTCGGCCGGGGTCGCACCCAGCGGCCGGGTGCCGGCGATGGGGTCGGTCTCGACCCGGCTGTCCTCGACCCGGACGAGCATCTCCGGTGAGGCCCCGAAAACATCCCGGTCGTCGAAGCTGAGGTAGAACATGTAGGGGCTCGGGTTGATCTCCAGCAAGCGCTCGTAGGCCGCCACGGGGCTCCCCTCGTAGCTGGCCTGGAACGCTCGAGACAGGACGACCTGGAAGATGTGGCCGTCCTCGATGTACGCCTTGGCCCGGTCGACGATCCCACCGAAGGCTTGGCGGTCGTGGCTGGTGGTGATCTGGCCGACCTTGCAGGTCCGCGAGCGGCCGGCTTCCCCCCGGGCCTCCTGGAGGGGGATCTCGTCGAACCGATCCTCGGCTTGGGTGAAGTAGAAGCACGTCCGTCGTTCGTGGTCGTAGATGATCCCATCGAGGAAGAGCCCCATCTCGACGTCGGGGAACGGGCCGGGGGCCTTGGGGGCCGGCTCGGGTCGGGGCAGGTCCTCGAGGTAGCTGGTGTACCCGTAGCCCAGGTAGCCGACCAGCCCCCCGTTGAAGGGGTAGCCTTCGTCGTCGTCGGTGCGCCGGCCGGCTACGACCTCGCGCAGGGCCGCGGTCGGGGAAGCCTCCAGGGGGTCCCCGTCGAGGTAGGCCTGGCCGTGCTCGACGGTCAGCCGGCTCTCGGGCCGGAACCCGAGGAAGGAGTACCGTGCCAGGCGGCGGGGACCCTCGGCGCTCTGGAGGAGGAAGGCGTCGCCACGCTCGCGAAGGGCGGAGAGGAGGCTGACGGGATCTGGCGGTGCCTCGACGAGCGTACGGCGCATCTCAACCCTTGCAGTCGATGGTCGATAATATACCTTGTTGTACACTATCATCCATCAAACGGGCCTGGTTAGGCTTAAAGAGGGCCTCCGCATTGGCGCCGAACACCACGACCCGGCCCTCTCGGCCGGGTCACCGTCGGAGGATGCAGATGAGCCAGGATGGACAGATCCACACGTTGCTAGTCAAGCCAGGGCCCGACCCGTACCGGACAGCGATCCGTGGGCTCTCGACCCTGCACCAGGGGGCAGGACCCGATGTCTGAGAAGGACCGACCGATCCGTGTCCTGGTCGCCAAGCCGGGCCTCGACGGGCATGACAGGGGCGCTAAGGTGATCTCCCGAGCTCTACGGGACGCTGGGATGGAGGTCATCTACACGGGCCTGCGCCAGACCCCCGAGCAGATCGCCCAGGCCGCCGTCCAGGAGGACGTCGACGTCGTCGCCCTCTCGGTTCTCTCCGGCGCGCACATGGCCTTGTTCCCCCGAGTGGTCGAGTTGCTCGAGGAGCAGGACGCCGGCGACATCCTGGTCCTCGGCGGCGGCACGATCCCCGAGGAGGACGTCCCCGACCTCAAGGAGAAGGGCATCCGGGAGGTCTTCGGCCCGGGCACCAACACCAAGGACATCATCCAGTACATCCGGTCCGAGGTCTCCAAGTGATGCTTGAGACGCCCGAGGACGTGGCCCAGGGCGTCCTCGAGGGCCAGACACGGGCCGCGGCTCGGTTGATCTCCTGGGCTGAGGATGGGGACAGTCGGGCCCAGGCGGCCATGGAAACCCTCCACAGCGAGACCGGGGATGCCTACGTCCTCGGGGTCACGGGCCCACCGGGCAGCGGGAAGAGCACCCTGGTCGACAAGCTGGTCGATCGTTACCGCGACCAGGATCTCTCGATCGGCGTCATCGCCGTGGACCCGACCTCACCGTTCACCGGTGGTGCCGTCCTGGCCGACCGGATCCGGATGACCCAACGCTCCACGGATCCCGAGGTGTTCGTGCGCAGCATGGGTAGCCGCGGGGCCTTGGGTGGCTTGGCAGCGGCGATCTTCGACGCGGTCCGTGTCCTGGGTGCCCTGGGCAAGGACCTGATCATCATCGAGACCGTCGGCGTGGGCCAAGGCGAGGTCGACATCGTGCGCACCGCGGACACCGTGGCCCTGGTCGCTGTGCCCGGCCTAGGTGACGATATCCAGAACATCAAAGCCGGCATCATGGAGATCGCCGACGTCTTCGCGGTCAACAAGGCCGACCTGGAGGGTGTCGACCGGACGATCGCCGAGCTGGAGACCCACCTCAAGCTGGCCTACGAGGACACGGGCAAGGACGCCTGGCGACCGCCGATCGTGCCCACCGTGGCCCGGGACGACGAGGGCGTCGACGACCTGATCGAGGCCGTGTCCGAGCACCGTGAGCACCTAGAGAGCTCGGGCGAGCTCGAGGATCGCCGTCGGCGACGTATCGAGCACGAGCTGCTGCTCGTCCTCAAACAGCGCTTGGTCAGCATGGTCTTCGACGAGGATCGGGTCAGGGGGACTTTCCAACAGGCCATCGACGACATCCTGGCCGGCACCTTGGCGCCGGCCACCGCCGCCGACCGATTGCTCGATCGGTGGCAGACCGGGAGCGATCCCTGATGGACCGGGAGATCAAGCGCAAGATCCTCCACGCGGCGGCCGCGCTTGCTGCCGTCCCATTCCTTCTCTTCCTCGACCTCCTCTGGGGCTGGATCATCGCCGCGGTCGGTCTAGCCACCATCACCGTCGTCTGGTACCTCGAGCAGCGAGGCCAGGAGCTCCGGGGTCCGGCCCGTCAGGGCCAGCAGATGCTAGCCAAGACCATGGAGAACACCATGCGTCCAGAGGAGCGCTTCCCGTGGGCACCCTTCTACTTCGTCGGCGGGCTGGTGGTCGTGGCCACCGCCAGCCAGTTCCTCGCCATACCGCTGAGCATCGTCTTCGCGGCATACGCGGTGCTTGGCATCGGTGACGCTGCCAGCGCGCTCATCGGGAAGGCCTACGGTTCCCTAGAGATCCCCTGGAACAGGGAGAAGAGCTGGGAGGGCACCGGTGCCGGGTTGGGATCGGCCTACCCGTGGGCCCTGTTCCTTGCCTCGATCTACTACGTCTGGGAAGGGACGACCTTCCCGGCCCACCTCTACTGGATCATCCTGGCCGGCACGATCGTCGGCATGCTGGTCGAGACGTTGCCCGGGGAGGATAACCTGACGATCCCCGTGGCCAGCTGGAGCGTCATGGGCGCCCTGGCGTGGGCCATGGGTCTGCTCTAGCCGCGCGATCGACGGTCACCGGGGCAGCGTGACGATGGTCAACCCGTAGGGGCCCAGGGTCCGGATCATCTGGACGGGCCTGTCGACGTTGACCGGCTTGGTGATGAACACGTTGGCTTGGTTCTCGTAGCCCTCCTGGACATCCTCACCGACGGGTCCAGGTGGGCGGGTGGGGGCCCTCTGGCTCGCCGGTGAGGGCGCCAACGGACGGGGTGGAGGGTTGTTCGGGTCCAAGCTGCTCACCCTGGCCCCATCGGGCGATGCTTCGCGTTGGAGTCATGGTCCCCTGGTGGACCCCCGTTCCACCGCGTCCCCCGGTCCCCTAGGTCCCCCGGTCGAAGCGCGGGTGGCAACTTTCTACTACGTAAAGTCGAAGAGGCAGGGAAACCCTTTATGCCACACCCTCACGTTCTCCCCCCCAGCCCCTATGATGTTTGTCGAGAAGGTCGGCGTCGTGGGCGCAGGGACCATGGGCGCTGCGATCGCGGAGGTCATGGCCCTGAACGGGCACGATGTCGTGCTCAAGGACGTCGAAGAGGAGTACACCAAGCAGGGGATGTCCCGCATCAGGGAGATCCTCGATGAGCTTGTGGCCTACCATGCCGACAAGGCGGACAACGCCATCCAGGAGGTCGAGTCGGACCTCGGCATCCAGCTGACCGACGAGCAGAAGGACCAGGTCCGGGAGATGAAGTCCCCCACCTACGACAAGGAACGGGCCGATCGGGTCTTCGACCGGATCCAGCCCACGACCGCCTACGAGGACTTCGAGGACGTCGACATCGTGATCGAGGCCGTGGTCGAGGACCTCGAGATCAAGAAGGAGGTCTTCGGCCAACTGGAGGACCACACCGAGCGCCACGTCCCCCTGGCGACCAACACGTCGGTCCTGTCGGTGAGCCAGATCGCCTCGGGCACCGAGGACCGACGCCAGAAGGTCCTGGGCTTGCACTTCTTCAACCCGCCGTACCAGATGCCGCTGGTCGAGGTCGTGCCTGGTGTGGAGACCCACAAGAGCGTGGTGGAGAACTGCGTGAACTTCATCGAGGAGATGCGCAACCACCGCTACCCCATGCTCCCCGTCGTCGTCGACGAGGGCCCCGGTTTCGTGGTCAACCGCATCCTGGGCCGAGCCATGACCGAGGCCTTCCTGATCTACGAGGAAGGTCTGGCGGCGCCCCGGGACATCGACAAGGCCGTCCGGGCCGGCCTGGGCTGGCCCATGGGTCCGCTCGAGCTGGCCGACGAGGTCGGTCTCGACGTGATCCACCACGTCAACCAGGGGCTCAAAGAGATGGGGGCCACCGGCCACCAACGCGAGCCCCAGATCGTCAAGAAACTGGTCTCCCTGGGCCGGCTCGGCAAGAAGAGCGGCCGGGGTTTCTACGAGTATTCCACCGAGGAGTGATCCGTTATGGCAGAGCTCATCCAAACCAAGATCGAGGACAAGATCGCGCTTGTGACGTTGAACAACCCGCCCGTGAACGCCTTGTCGACCGCGCTGCTCAAGGAGCTGGACGGCACGCTGGACGACCTGGCGAACAACGACGACGTCTGGGCGGTCGTCATCACCGGATCGGGCAACAACGCCTTCTGCGCCGGCGCTGACGTCCAGGAGATGTCGGGCATCAGCCCCGAGGACGCGGCCACCCAGGTCAAGCTGGGCAACGATGTCTTCCAGAGGATCCACGAGTTCCCGCACCCGGTCATCGCCGCGGTCAACAACCTATGCCTGGGCGGTGGCCTCGAGCTGGCCACCGCGTGCGACATGCGGTTCTCCAGCGACCGAGCCCGCTTCGGTACCCCGGAGACCACCCTGGGTCTGATCCCGGCTTGGGGCGGTGTCCTGCGCCTGCCCCGCCTGGTCGGCGAGGCCAAGGCCAAGGAGATCATCTACACCGGTCAGATGATCAACGCCCAGGAGGCCCAACGCATCGGTTTGGTCAACAAGGTCGTCCCCGATGGCGACGAGGTCCGCGCGGCCCAGGATATCGCCAAGCGGATCACGGTCAAGGCCTCGCCCCTGGCGGTCTCCAAGGCCAAGAGCGTGGTCAACAAGGCCAACGATCACAGCATCGAGGAGGGCTTCGGCTACGTGCTGGAAGCCATGTCCGAGCTGGCCGACTCCCACGACCTCGAGGAGGGCATCACCGCCTTCGCCGAGAAACGCCAGCCCGAGTTCAAGGGTGAGTGAGCCCAACGTGCCCCAGGACCAGGACGACGACGAGCCCGACCTGAAGCCCATCAAGGGTCCCGTCACCATCGAACAGGGCTACGAGGTCGACGGCCGGAAGGTGACCATCCGCGTCCAGTTCCCGGCCCAGGTAGCCGAGGAGATCGGCATGGAGAACGTGGTCTTCGCCGCCAACCGGGCGATCGTCACCCTGGAGTCCAAGAGCCACGACATCGACAAGATCCGGCACACCGGTCCCTGATCATCCCACAGGGGTCGCGGCCCGGCCTCCCGGGCCCCCCTCTGTTCCTCTACCCTCTGCCTGGCTCCCAGCACCGGAACTCTATCCCTTCAGCGGTGGCCAGGCATGACCAAGGAGGGCGCTGCTAGGATCCCAGCGCGTCGATGATGGCCGTGACGGCCTCGATCTTGCCCTGCTCGGCCAGGGTCCCAGTGACGACGACGTCGGCGCCGGCCGCGACGGCGGCGCGAGCTTGGTCGGGGGTCCGGATGCCGCCGCCGACGATGACGGTAAGGTTCGGGACGTAGGCCGCCTCGATGATGGCCGGTGGCACCGGGTCGGGGGCGCCGCTGCCGGCCTCGAGGTAGATCGCGTCCATGGTGAGCACCCGGGCCAGGTCGG
>CAZBKU010000075.1:0-11447 GCA_964492585.1 uncultured Thermoplasmatales archaeon
CAACCGGTCCAGGTCGACACCCGACAGCAGGAGCAGGATAGCTGGGCGACCCAGATCGACCTCTCCGACACCCCGGCTGGCAGCCACGACCTGATGGCCACCTGGAAGGACGATCAAGGACAGACGATCGCCACCACCACGACCACCATCGTCGTCGAGAGCACCGGGCCGACGGCCACCATCACCCAGCCCGCCGACGGGTCCACCGTCGCCGGATCCATCGATGTCGCCGGTACCGCCGCAGACGACAGCTCGACCGGCTCCGGCAGCGGCGGGACCACCACGAGCCAGCTCGTCGACCTGGGCGACACCCAGGGCCTGCGGGCGACCACCACCTACGACTTCGACGAGGACGCCGAGGGGTGGACGGTCCAGAACGACGCTCGCGACGTCATGGGCAACGAGGTCGACGGGACCGAGCAGATCGTCGACAGCGACCCCACCGGGGCCGTCTCGCAGTGGCATCTGACCGACGTCCAGGGTGACTCGACCCACTGGTACGTCGGCTCCGACGCCACGCTCACCTACGAGCCCGGCACCCACAGCCGCCTGGTCTCCCCGGTGATCGACACGAGCGGGTCCAGCACGGGGACCGTCAGCTTCCTGGTGGCCGGGGACACGGCCGCCGGCGACCAGATGACCGTCGAGTGGACCAGCGACACCAGCAACAACCCCGGCGGTTGGGGCACCCCGATCCACACCGAGACCCGGGATCTGATCGACCCGGACTTCAACCCCGTCTGGACCCCGGTCTCCGTCGACCTTCCCCAGGCAGCCTTGGACGCCGGCGAGATCCGGCTCCAGTTCAACTTCGATGCCCAGGGCGACCCCGACGTCGTCCTCGGCTACGACTGGGGCTACTTCGTCGACGACGTCCAGGTCGAAACCCTGGCCGAGGACGTCACCGTGCCCGGCGCCCCCACCGGCTTGACCGCCGCGCCCGCCGTGGAGGAGATCAGCTTGGCCTGGGACGCCCCGGCCGACGACGGCGGAGCCGACATCACGGCGTACCACGTCTACCGCGACGATCAGGTGATCGCCACCGTACAGGCACCGACCACGACCTTCACCGACACCGGCCTCGACAGCGCCCAGACCTACACGTACACGGTCAGTGCCGAGAACCAGCTCGGCGAGGGCAGCCAGAGCGCCTCGGTCACCGCCAGCCCGGACAGCGACGGCTCCGGCACCGGCGGCCAGGCCTTCGGCTTCACCCAGCCCACCGATGGCGCCACCGATGTGCCCCCCAGCACCTCCTTGGAGGGTACGCTCAAGATCGGCGACGATCCCGAGCCCCCCGAGGGCCAGGTCGTCGTCAGCGTCATCGACGCAGGCTTCAACGTCTACCATGACGCCTTCTACAACGGCGGACCCCTGTACGGGTCCGACCAGCCTGGGATCTCCGATGCGGTGCTCGACAGCTTCGGCATCGACGAGGCCCATCGGGTCGAGCTGACCCGGACCGGTGACTTCGCCGCCGACAAGGCAGCTGACGCTGCGATCTGGGAGGCCATCGCCAACGATCCCCAGGCGCTGTGGTACTTCGAGGGCACCAACATCATCGCCACCGTCGGCAGCGGCAACGGGCCGCCGATCCTACCCGAACCTCCGTCGGGCCTCAGCGACCCGAACCACGGCACCCAGACCGTGTACTCAGCCCTCAACGCCAACCCCGAGGCCATCATCCTGGCTGTCGAGGGCACCGGCACAGCCAGCGAGACCAAGGCCTTCAGCCACCCGCTGGTCGACATCGTGTCCACCAGCTACGGTCCGCTGCTCAGCGCTCCGCTCATGTTCCCGATCGAGGGCGGCTACGGTGGCGTCCTCGACGGCAAGCTCCACTTCGGTGCCGCAGACAACAGTCCGAGCCCGGCGATCCAGGACACCACGGCCGGTCCCTGGTGGAGCATCGGCGTCAGCGGGTTCGAGGAGGACACAAGCGAAGGCAAGCAGCTGGAGAGCGGCTCGGCCCCCGATTTCGTGGCCGACTGGTCCCAGACCCTGCCGGCCTGCGGTCAGTGCGAGTCCGGCATGACCACCAACCGGGGCACCAGCTTCTCAACGCCCCGGGCCGCCGGTACCGCCAGCAAGGCCCTGCTCGAGTCCCGGCGCCAAGCCGGTCACGTGGGGGGCATCGACGACAGCGTCTCGCCGCCGGCCATGGTCCACGACCCGAACACCGGCGCCACGATCACCAACTGGGAGCTCCGGCGCGCCCTCGAGGAGGGTGCCGCCTACAAGGGGGTCATGGACTACGACCCGGTCGAGGGCGTCTTCGACTTGTCCACACCGGTCGTCGACGAGGCCGAGTACACCGAGATCGGCTGGGGCATCCTCTCCCCCAGCGTGGTGCCCGCGGTCCTCGAACAGCTCAACGGCGCCGAGCCCCGGAAGAGCGCGGCCGCCTGCGATTACATGACGGGGATCCACGAGGCCCGCCACACCTACTGGGACGTCGCGGATCCCTTCAGCGACAGCTGGCTCGAGGACGCCGATCCGTACATCCACTGCGGCCAAGGCCTGGCCGGCACCAGCGGCCAGCCCCTGGGCCCCACGATCTTCGGCGACGAGCTCTCGGAGCCCAGCGGGGACGACGAGGACCTGGCTCCGCCGCCCTACGACATCCTGGGCGTCGACGTCCACGACGACGGCGAGTTCCTCTACGCCACCTTCGACATGAACCTCATCCTGGGTGACGACGACGTCGCCGCCCCGGATGCCAACGCGGCCTGGTGGGATATGGCCTTCAAGGTCAACGGCGTCGAGTACATCATCGAAGCCAGCGGCGACCTCCTCTACGGTGACGGTGGCGCCGGGTACACAGCGTCGCTGTGGTCCTATGACCCCTCAGGGGGTACCACCGGTGAGGGCGCCTGGGTCCAACAGACCGAGGCCCAGACCACCTTCGAGATGAACTGGGTCAACGACGAGTTCACCGTCGGTGTGCACCTGGACGACATCAGCGCCGCGGCCGGCGACACCGTGACCAACACGTGGGCCAGCAGCTGGCCCAACGCGTTCCTGAGTTACACCCAGCCCTACGACCTGGTCCCCGACGACGCCACCCACGCCTCCCAGGGCGGGACCACCTTCGGCGGCGACCACACGATCAGTGGGGACGACACCGATCCGCCTCCACCGCCGGCCGACCTTGAGGTCCGCGTCAACCTGACCGGGCCCGACGGGTTCACCGACATCGACGACGCCCAGGCCACCTTGGACGAGACCGCCGGTACGTGGAGGCTGGCCCCCTCTGGCGACCTGCCCGATGGGACCTACACCGCCACCGGGCGCCAGCTCGAAGAGGGCCAAGAGGTCGCTGAGGCCGAGATCACCTTCACGGTGGGCTCGTCCGACACCGACACGACACCGCCGACGATCAGCAACGTGGGTGTCAGCCAGATCACCCACGAGGCCGCGACCGTCACCTGGGAGACCGACGAGCCGGCCACCAGCCGGGTCGACTTCGGGACCACCACGAGCTACGACCGGATCGCCCAGGACGGGGACCTGGTCACCCAGCACCAGATCCAGCTGGCCAACCTGGAGGCGGAGACCATCTACCATTTCCAGGTCAGCTCCACCGACCAGGCTGGCAACCAGGCCTCCAGCGCCGACGACACGTTCACCACGGATCAGGCCCCGGAGGGCACCGTCGAGCTCTTCCTCGACGACAGCACCACGCCCTTCGAGACGCTGTCCGTCGACACAAGCGACGGACCGGCCGACTGGGGCCCGGTCACGCTGGACACCACCACCCAGCCGGAGGGACCGCTCACCATCCGGGCCGTGCACACCACCCACGAGGGCGACCAGGGTGCCGACGAGATCGTGGTCACCGTCGACAACCAAGCCAACGTGGCCCCGACCTTCGAGGACGTTCCCAGCTCGGTGACCGCCGGCGAGGGTGAGCTCATCGAGTTCACCGCCCAGGCCACCGATGACCACGGCGAGGACGACCTCACCTACAGCGTCGTGGATGCTCTTCCAGAGGGCGCCACGTACCGCGCCGGCCAGGACCAGGTGTTCGCCTGGCAACCCAGCTTCGAGCAAGCCGGCGACTACACCGTCACCTTCCGCGTGGAGGATCCCGAGGGCGCCACCGACGAGGTCACCGTGTCGATCACCGTGGAAGACGTCAACCGTGCCCCCACCTTCACCCAGGGCGTCCAGGACTACACGGTGACCGAGGGCGAGAACCTCGCCTTCGACGTGGACGCCGACGATCCCGACGGCGACGCCGTCACGCTTGGCATGTCCGAGCTACCCGAAGGCGCCTCGTTCGACACCTCGACCGGGGCCTTCGACTGGACGCCGGACCACAGCCAAGCCGGGGTCTACCCGGTCACGGTCACGGCCACCGACGAACATGGTGCCGAGACCAGCCGGGAGATCGATCTCACCGTCGAGAACGACAACCGGCCGCCGGAGATCCAGGAGATCCCCGACAAGACCGTGGACGAGGGTCAACCGTTGTCCTTCACCGTCCAGGTCGACGACCCGGACCCGGGCGAGGACCCCAACGCGCAAGCAGAGGGCGTCCCCGAGGGTGCCACCTACGACCCGGAGACCGGCGAGTTCAGCTGGGAACCGGACTTCAGCCAGGACGGCGAGTACGAGGTCATCTTCACGGCCACCGACCCGCTGGGCGCCCAAGACACCGAGGGCGTCAACATCACGGTCATCGACCGACCGGTCATGGCCGAGAACCTCGCCGCCGACGAGAAGTACAAGAGCATCCAGGCCGCCGTCGACGAGGCCTCCTCTGGCGACACCATCCTGGTCTACCCCGGCACCTGGCGGGAGGAGGTCACCGTCCACGTCGACGGGATCACCATCTGCGGCGCCAACGACGCCCGGACCGGTTGCGGTGGCGACAGCTCTGCGGTCACCCTCCGGCCCGACGATGGGTACGGCATCCTGGTCGACGCCGACGGGGTCACCCTCCGCGGCATGACCATCCTGGCCGACGGGACGCGCGACGACGGTAGCACCTACGGCATCGACGTGCCCACCAGCGTGCTCGTCACCGGGCTGACCGTGGAGGAGATGATCCTGGAGCCGGCCAACGCCAGTGAGACCGCCGAGAACGCGATCCGCGGTCGCCTCGCCAACGCCCTGATCCAAGGCAACGAGATGAGCGGCTGGGCCACGGCGGTGTTCCTGCGGCCCTATGGCCAAGACAACACCATCGCTGACAACCAGATCACCGCCGTCGGGACCGGCGTGTCGACCTGGTCGCCGGGCACCCAGATCATCGGTAACACGATCAGCGGCGCCGGTCTCCAGGCCATCGACATCACAACCGTGGCCAGCGACGCCACAACGAGCGCCGACGGCAACGTCCTCCGGGACAACGACCTCGGCCTCTCGGGCAAGGCGCTGCGGGTTCGCGGCGACGTCACCGACACCGTCATCGATGCCCGCCTCAACCAGTGGGGCGTCGACGACCACCGCCTGATCGAGGAGCGGATCGACGACCAAGGCACGGGGAACACCGTCCAGTTCATCCCGTTCCGGACCACCGGCGGCGACATCGAGCCGGGCCTGGTCCGCATCCAGGAGCGGCCCGACGCCGCCTTCCTTGGTGTCCAGGCGGCCATCGACGCCGCCCTGCCGGGCGAGACCGTCCTCGTGCCCGCCAGCCAGAACACCGCCCACCCCACGCCCCGGCCCGAAGCCATCACCGTGGCCACCGAGGACGTGACCGTGTGCGGTAGCGTGGCCGGCGGACCGGCCTGCGCCGACGAGCTCACCGAGGGCCACTTCGAGCTCTCGGCTTCCGAGTGGGCAGAGGCCCCCGGCGACGGCGCCGGCCAAGCTGTGCTCTTCGACCTGGACAACAACGCCGGCCGGTCGACCAGCTTCTACCCGGCCGACGGGACCCAGGTCGGCGACATCGAGAGCGTGGCGTTCGACCATTTCATCGAGAGCGGCACCTGCGGCGCCGGTAGCCCACGGGTCGCCCTCTGGATGGACATCAACGGCGACGGGTCGCGCACCGGCCAGGCCAACGCCAACGAGACGGCGCTCGTCTACAGTGACGCCTTCCAGGCCGGCGACTGCGTCACCGGCGAGTGGGCCCGCAAGGACATGCTGGCAGACGACGGCGATGCCCGGTACGTCTGGAACGGCACGAGCTACCAGACCCGCCAGGCCTTCGTCGACGCGGTCACGGCCGAGATCCCCGGCCACCAGGTCGACTCGGTCAACATCCAGTGGGACACCGGCGACGGACAGATCTACATCGACGACCACACGGTCGACGGCGCCCTGCTCGGCGAGCCTGCCGACGTCGACTGTTACTTCACCGCCGGCACCACGTGCCGGTGGGAGGGTGCAGCCGACCGGGCCATCCTGCATGCCTCGGGGAGCGCCACGACCGTGGCCAACCTGACGGCCCCCGGTACCGGCCTGGAGGACCTGACCCTCCGCTGGATCGGCACGCCTGGCCAGAACGTGGCCGGCGCCCGCATCGGCGCCGACGAGGCCCGCGTGATCCGTACGACCATCGAGGTCCAGGGCGGCGGCTGCAGCGCCGAGGACATCACCGCCGGCACCTGCTACGAGCCGGCCCGCACCTTCGGCATCCTGGCTCGCGACGGCCCCGCCGGGGTCGAGATCGTGGACAGCGAGATCCGCGCCGACATCGAGGACGAGCGCGGCGAGATCGGCGGTACCACCGGCATCCGCGGCATCCTGCCCGCCGGCACCATGGAAGGTAACTTCCTGACCGGCTGGGCCAGCCACGGTGCCCTGGTCCGCGGCGACGGGCTCACCGTCGAGGCCAACAGCTTCTTCACCAACATGGTGGGGCTCAAGGTCTGCGACGACTACACCACCCAGGTCGTCAAGAACGAGTTCGTCGGCTCCTCAGCCGCCATCGCCATCACCGAGTGCGGCGGCGGGGAGGAACCCGTCTTCAACGACAACCAGCTCGGCTTGACCAACGCCATCGGGCTGCACGTGCAATCCAGCGTCGTCGCCGAGAGCTTCGATGCGGCCTGCAACGACTGGGGCGTCTACAACGGCCTGGCCGTGGAGGAGCGCGTGCAGAACGACGGGACCGAGGTCGAGGTCGACCAGACCCCCTTCACCGGTGGCACCGCCGGTGGCCTCGAGTGCCTGGACGCGCCGTCGGCGAGCTTCACCTTCGAGCCCCAGGACCAGATCACCCGCCTGGACACGGTCGAGTTCACCAGCCAGGCGACCGACGGCTCCCGACCCATCCTGGTCCACGAGTGGGACTTCGGCGACGGCGGGTTCAGCCTGATGGAGAACCCGAGCCACAGCTACGACGCGGTCGGTACCGTCGAGGTGCGCTACCGGGTCACCGACCTGGACGGCATGATCGGCACCGCCATCCGGGAGATCGACGTCGTCAACCTGGCCCCAGAGCTCGAGGATATCGAGGACGTCGACGTGCCACACAGCACCGAGATCACCTTCGATGCCGAGGCCAGCGACCCCGAGGGTGACGCGCTCACCTACAGCATCCAGCCGCTGCCCGACGGCGCGACCTTCGACAACGAGACCGGCGAGTTCACCTGGACCCCGGCGCCGACCCAGGACGGCATCCACGACCTGACCGTCACGGTAGCCGACCCCTACGATGAGGTCACCGACCTGGCTCAGGTCACCGTCCGGAACCAGGCACCGGCGTTCCAGGACCTTCCCAGCAACGTGGCGGGCAACGAGGAGCTGGAGATCAGCTTCCCGGTGGTCGCCACCGACGCCGAGGATGATGCGGTGACCTTGGACGCCTCACTGCCGCATGAGAACATGACGTTCGAGGCGACGGGTGGTGAGGGCACGTTCACCTGGACCCCCGCGAAGGGCGAGGCAGGCACCTACGACGTGACCTTCACCGCCAAGAGCATCGGCGACAAGGTCACGACACAGGTCGTCGAGATCGCCGTGGGTGCGTTCAACACGCCGCCGACGCTCACCGTCGATGCTCCCAGCCACGCGCGACCAGATGCCCTGCTGACCGTCGACGCGTCGGTCACGGACCCGGACAGCCACCAGATCAACTGGAGCGTCGAGGCTGGTCCCGATGTCTTCAGCGACTCGTTCTCCCCCGAGAGCGGGTTCAGCACCACGTGGGAGTGGTGGGTACCCCAGGCCCGCGAGGATCCGATCGGGGTCATGTTCACCGCCGACGACGGCGTGACCACCGTCAGCCAGACCGTGGAGATCATCCCGCTTAGAGCCCCCAACGTCGGGTTCTTCGACCCGATCGAGCTGGCAAGCGGCCTGGAGACCACCGAGGTCATCGCCGGCGAGACGATCGAGCTCCGTGCGCAGGCCGGCGACGAGGACGGGACCGTCGTGACCGCCGAGTCCGACGGGTTCAGCGCCGACGGTGGGACCGTGGGACCCACGACCCGCCCCAACGCGTTCCTCTGGACCGCCGAGGCGACCTTCCCGGCTGGCGAGCACGAGGTCACCTTCTCGGTGACCGACGACGACGGCCTGACCAGCACCACGACCCAGACGATCGTGGCCATCGAGAACACGCCGCCGGCGATCGACCCGATCGATGACATCGAGGGCAACGCCACCGGGCCCCAGGGCCTGGAGGTCGCCGTGGCGGCCAACGCCACCGACCCCGACGGTCGCGGCATCGCCAGCTACACCTGGACCATCGACGGCACCGACACGGTACCTGGCACCCAGCTCCTCGAGAGCTTCAGCGTCGGCGTCCACACCGTCGAGCTTGAGGCCGTCGACGAGAACGGGGCCAGCGCCACGGAGAGCTTCACGGTCACCGTGGACGACGCCCTGTTCGCCGACGAGGACCTGCTCGGTGCCGAGAAGAACGCCGATGGCGTCTACATCGTCGACGCGACCGCCACCGTCGGCGAGGACCTGGTGCTCAACATCAGCGCCGCCGACGACCTGGAGCAACCGGCCCAGGGTGCCCTGATCACCGGGGACGTGTACTACACGGCCCTGGCCAGCAACGGGGGTAACCGAGCCCAGGTCGACAGCATCAGCAGGACGACCGGGGCCGACGGCAACGCGTCGATCGAGCTGGACAAGGACCTGCTCGGACGCGCCACGGCGCCAGGGCATCACGTGATCGAGCTCACGGTGACCCAGGAGAGCCGGACGGGAGCGCCCGACCAGGCACCGGAGACCGCCGAGCTGATCATCCGGTACTACGTGGGACCCGACGGGCCTCAGACCCAGCTCTGATCGGCCCGGGAACGGGGCCCCGCTCCCTTGCAAGGGCGGGGCTCCGACGCGTTCCCACAACGCTTTACCCCGGAAGCGACCTCCCAGGGCGTGGCCAACTTCGTCAACGAGCGGGCCCTGGAGTTCATCCGCCGTAACTCGGCCACCGAGGATGGTGTCCTGGCCAGCCTCCACGGCGAGTACGCCCGACGCGAGCTGCCCAACATCACCCCCGAGGCCGGGCACTTCCTCCAGGTTCTGATGCTGGCCACCGGCGCCAAACGCGTCCTCGAGATCGGCACCTGCCTGGGGTACTCCACCGTCTGGATGGCCCGCGGTCTCCCCGATGACGGGCAGATCCAGACCATCGAGCTCGACCAGGACCGGGCCCAGGAGGCCAGGGGATGGTTCGAGAAGGCCGGCCTCTCCGACAAGATCGAGGTCATGGCCGGCAAAGCCCTGGGTGTGCTCCCCACGCTCCCGACCAAGCGCTACGATGCCGTGTTCATCGACGCCGACAAGGAGACCATGCCGACCTACCTGGACTTCGCTGTCCGCCTGCTCCGCCACGGCGGCGTCGTCCTGGCAGACAACGTGTTCTGGCACGGGTCCACCTTCGACAAGAACACCAACATCGAGGGCGCCGCCGAGGTCCGCGAGTTCGTGAGCACCGCCCTGGGGCACCCAGACCTGGAGACCAGCATCCTGCCCTTGGGCGACGGGTTGATGGTCGCCTACCGGCGCTGACCCGTCGAAGACCGGCCGGCCGTAGGGACCGCAGTGGGGTTCATCATCCAAGCCCCGGGTTGCAGCCCCGGCATGGGGTTTCCTCCAGGGCCGCCCGGGCGCACGGACCGACCCCGTCCACCAGCACGTAGACCCCCCAGGCCACCCGTTCGAGCACCTCGGTCTTCTCGAGGACCTCGATGGCCCACCGGGCCGCTGCCCGGCTGGCCCCAGACCCGGTCAAGGCCCGCCGGGAGACCGCCCCCTTCTCGACGGCCACCCGGAGGGCCAGCCGACCTGTGTCCGTCAGGCTGGCGTGGATCTCCCGGCTCCGGGCACACCAGCCCGTCCCCTGGGGGTAGTGGCGCACCTGACGGCCCACACGCTCCCGGACCACCCGGCCGTTGCGGGCCAGCTTGTGAAGATGGTAATCGGCCGTGGACGGGTGCACGCCGACCCGCCGGGCCAGATCGGTGGCCCGAAGGCCGGGTTCCTCGGTGACGGTCGCTTCGATCCTCGCTGTCGTGCCTTCCAGCTCCAGGGTGCCCATGAGGTGCTGGGCCACGAGAGCCTACAAAGGCTAGGGCCAACAGAAGCGAACGGGCGTTCAACATCCGTTGGCGAAAAGCTAAGTACCCCTCGTGGGCCGCTGTGCCATGGCTGGCGAGGCGATCGGTCTCCTCCTCACCCTGGCGGTCGTCGCCCCGGGATGCCCTGCACCCTGCCTGGATGAGGTCCCGGCCCTCCAGACACCGCGCCTGGACACAGACCTGAAGGAGCTCCCGGTTGGGCCCTCCCTCGAGGTGGGGATCCCCGATCCGGAACCTGGGTTCGCACCGGTGGACCTGCGGGACCTTGCCCCCCTCGAGCTCCTCCTCGGCCACCGGTTGCCAGGCCCCTCACCGGCCCACCTGGACCCTGGTCCCGTGGCGAGGCAGATCGTGGGCGTGCTGGGGCCCGAGCCCCGATCGGATGGGCCGGGCGATGGGTCACCGCTGGACCACCCGGGCAAGCCAGGGGCGAGCCTGTCCCATCCGATCCCGGCGACCGGTCAAGCCCCGCAAGCCCGGCCGCACGTCGTGACCGAGGATCCCGGCCTCCATGCCTCCGAGCAAGCCGCCCTCCCACCGGCCACCGCGGTGGGTCTGCTGGTCGCCCTGGCCGCCATCGGGCTCTACCATCGCCTGACCAAGAAGCGCCTGCTGGCCCACCCGGGACGCCAGCAGATCCTGGAGCTGTTAGGCGAGACGCCGGGCATGGGCACGCCGGAGATCGCTGAGGCTCTGGGGTGTTGCTACCGGACCGCTCGCCACCACCTGGACAAGCTGGCGGCCTTCGATATGGTCACCTGCCAGCAGATGGGACACAGGACGGTCTGGTCCCTACCCACCGACGCCGGCCAGGCCCGCCAGCGTCTGACCGGGCACGGTGCCGATATCCTCGAGGCACTGGCCGAGGAGCCCGGCCTGCACCTCTCGCGCCTGGCCCGCCGCCTCTCGATCTCCAAGGCCACCGCCAAGCTCAACCTGGACGCCCAGCTG
>CAZBKU010000076.1:0-11441 GCA_964492585.1 uncultured Thermoplasmatales archaeon
TGGTCGTCGAGAACGCGCCCCGGGGGGTCCAAAGCGCCCGCGAGGCTGGGATGACCGTGGTCGCGGTGACCACGACCCTACCGGCCGAGGATCTCTCCGCGGCCCACCGGATCATCGGCGCCTTGGAGGAGATCCTCGACATCGTGCCTCCGGCGCCGGGTGGCTCCATCGACGGCCTCGAGGGTTAGAACCCGATGTTCTCCCAGGTGTCGATGAAATCCTGGACGAGGTTCTCCGGCGGTGGGTGGTCGGCCAAGAGCTGCAGGAGATGGTCGCGATCCTTGAGGTGCATCACGCGGCTGCGGCCTTGCCGCTCGATCTCGATCAGGCCTTCTTCCTCCATGGTGCCGATGTGATGGCTCATGGTGCTACGGCTGACCCCGCAAGCCTCGGCCAGGTCCCCGGCGTTGAGGGGGCCTTGCTCGATCAGCGCGACCACGGCCCGGAGGATCGGTGGACGCCGCAGCAGCCCGAGCATCTCGCGTTCCGCCTCGTCCAACGGGCTGGCCGAACCGACCTCCGAGCGCTCCAGCGGGAACACCCGCCGGTGACCCTCCTGACGTTCAGAGCGGGCCAGGCCGGCGTTCTCGAGGATCCGGATGTGGTACCGGACGAGGTCCTCGTCCATCTCGGCGGTCCTGGACAGGCCAGCGACGGTGAGGCCGGGGTACCGGTTGATGGTGACGAAAACCCGGCGCCGGGTCTCGAGATCCAGGGTGCTCTCACCCTCTTGGGCGACGAGCAGGACCAGGAACCCGCGGGAGACCGGATCGGAGCACAACCGGGCCACAGGGTCAGCCTCGCAGGAGAGCCACGTAGAGCAGGACCATCGTGAGCGCGTGCGCGACGGGGACCGACAACCACGCCGGGTCCAGCTGGGTGGCCTCGAGAAGGAGCCAGGCGGTCAGCACGGCCTGGATGCCGCTGACCACGAACGCGGTGGCCAGGTAGATGTTGCGGCGGGACCCGGTGGCCCGGTAGGCCCTGACCGCCAGGGCCGCCAAGGCGATGGCCAGCACGGCGGCTGCCCCGGCAGCGGCACCGGCGAGATCCGCCACGGCGACCATCGGGGCTGCATCTGGGACCGGTTGTTAAAGCCCGCCGGTCCGGGGTCTGGCCGGTGGGCTGGTGTCTCGAGCATGGGGACCAGGGAGTGCCGGGGGGGGTGGAGGCCCGTCGGCGGCCCTCGGTGGACAGAGTCAGGGAGAAGGTCAGGGGGGTCCCCGGCGCCGGTAGACGCTGAAGGCGACCAGGCCCAGGGCGCCAGCAGCCCCCAAGAGGACGGCCATCGGGGCGGCCTCGGTGACCGTGGCGGCCACGTCGCCCAGGCTCTGGACCGAGATGGTCGGGTCGTGGACGATCTCGTCGCCGGCGGGGTAGGTCAACAAGACGGTGACATCGCCTTGGGGCCCGATCATGACGCTGTGCTGGGCCCAGGCATCCTCGTCGTCCACGGTGACGGGGCCCGAGGCCGAGTACTGGGCGGCCAGGGAGCCGTTCTCGACCATGACCCCGTCGGGGGTCGCCCGCAAGGGGGCATCGCCGAGACCGTGGGCGCTGGTCTCCAGGACGAACAAGGTGCCCGCCGGGGCATCGAGGTCCTCGACCACGTAGGTGATCTTGGCATGGGTGCTGCCGGGCTCGGTGATCACGGTGAGGTTGCCCGACCAGAGGCTAAAGCGGGTGTGCATCTCACGGTCGACGACCGTGGTGTTCCCGGCGTCCAGCGGGGCTTCAGCCAGGGCGGGTTCGCCGATGCTGACCTGGCCGTCACCGTCGAGGTCGCGGACGAGCATGGCCCGGACGAGATCCAGGCGGAGCCCGACCTCACCGGTGGCGCCGTCGATCTCACCTTGGAAGGTGGTGCTCACGTCGCCTTGGTGATCGGCGGCGACGCCCAGGTTGGCTCGTTCGCTCCGGGCGGAGAGGCCGGGGTCGGGCCCGGGCCGCCTCTCGACCGGCGGATGATCCAGCGATGGGGTGGGGGAGGTGTCCAGGCCGCCCTCGGGAGGCTGGACGCGTAGACGGATCGAACCCGGGAGGATCTCGGTCTCGACGGTGGCTCCGGAGGGGAGGGAGGCGCGAGAGGAGAGGTCGGCGCTCAGGTTGGAGCCGGTGATCAACAGTTGGGTGCGGGGAGCGTCCAAGCCGGTGATCGTCACCTCGTCGGTCTCAGCCTCGAACCGTGCACCGCGTTCGGTGAGCCGGGTGAGGTTCTCCAGGCTCGTGTTGACCTGGCCGAGCAGCACGCCGTGGATCGTGATGGCGCTGAGACCGTCGGCGGTCAGGTTGAGGGAGAGGTAGCGTCCGTCGATCTGCATGGGCATGCGATCGGTCTGGGCCGGTACCTCGTCGACTGTCCTCGTCGGTGGGCCTTGGCTCTGTTGGACGCCGGCGGTGACCAGGAGCCCCCCGGGCGCGAGCAGCCGGTGACCGTCGAGGGAGAGGTCGTCGGCGCGTGCCGAGGCGACCAGGCCATCGCTCCTGAGCACGAGCCGGTCCTTGTCCCAGGCGGTATCCATGGCCGCGTCCAGGTGGGACACGGCCGTGCCGTCGGTGTCGAGGTTCAGCGAGAGCCGGTCCCCGCCCTTGAGGCGCAGGGTGCCGTCGGGACCGGAGATGCTCAGGCCGTGGGGGCCCTGCTCGCGGGCCTTGGCCCCTTCCAGCGCGGGTGCGGACAGGTTGGTGATCAGGGGGATCTCCCCGAGGCGAAGATCCTCGATCGAGCTGCCGGTCCAGACGAGGTGGACCTGACCGATCGAGATCGGGCCGGGATCCACGGTCGGGGGACCGCCGCGTTGCCGTCCCTGGTCGCCCTTGGCTTGTCCACGGTCGCGCTCCTGCGCGGTGGTGTTCCCGTCCTGCTGGGAGCCGTTGCCAGCTCCGTCGGGCGGACCGGTGCCGTTGCCTCCACCCTGTCCAGCCACCAGGCCCGTGGGCGCAAGCAGCGCGGCTGCTGCGAGCAAGACGAGCCAGGCGCGGGGAACGCTCATCGTAGGACCTATCTCCGTGACGTATTTTAAACGGGTTATCCCGGTCTCATCGAAATGGAGGCCCCCGTCCATGCATCCCAGGGCCGCTCTGGCCAACGTTGATATGGTTGGATGCGTCCTGACGAGCGTGGCCGTGGAGGACTCATCTTCGAGGATCCGTCAGGTGGAGGAGGCGATAGAGGAGCCTGCCGAGCAGTTGGCCAGCGTCAGTTCGAACGAGTCGGCTCGGACCTCCTCTGGCCCTGGCTTGGCGATGCTGCCGTACCTGACCATCAACGACATCATCCAGCTTCGAGCCGCCGGGTTCGACGAGCTCGAGGATCTCGAGGAACGGATCCTGGAGGTGCCGGAGAGCGCCTGGGCGCACGTCCTCGAGCTCATCCGGGCTGACATCGTGCGACCCCAGCCCGGGGCGCTCAGGGCCCCCTAGACGTCGACCGCTTGACCCAGCGCTTGTTTTACGACCGTTGAGCAAAAGCCTATCCCGGGCCCGCGGCATCATGGGGTCGGAGGCTTGAACATGAAGATGACCCCACTCTACGTTCTGCTCGCAGGAGCCTTGATGTTGGCCGTCGCGCCCGGCGTCGCCGCCCAATCGGCATCGGTCAGCGTGTCAGGCCAATGCTACGACGATGATGGCAGCGGTGGCCACGACCACCTGGCTGCCAACTCGGACGGCGAGGTCACCGTGTTGACGGTCGAGGGCACCGTCGGTGCGCTCGAAGCGCTCACCGACGATCCCGAGGCCGCCTCGAACGGTAACGGCTGCAGCGAGGACTACCAGGATCCCGAGCAGCCCGGCGAAGAGGAGGATCAGGACCACCTGAGCGTGACGGTCACCGTCGATGGTGAGACCCTGCAGGTCTGCTACGACAGCGAGCTGCGCACCGATGGGTCTTGCCCGTCCCAGCCCGCTGGCCCACCGTCCGATTCGTAGCTACGACGTCCCTCCGGCGGTCATGCTCGGACCGCCGTCTTCCCTCTCCTTCTTCTCGATCCACCGCGAACAAGCGGTCGATCTGACGTTCCCATCGTCCGCGGTACGGTCGTGCCGGATCGGTCAGCCCAGACAGGACATCCGCGGCGCTAGGGTGCCGGATGTCCTGATCCTCACGAGCCAAGCTTCCCTGTGCTCCCTTGGCTCGTGGGACTTCCAGACGAGCGGGATGGACACCACAGCCTCGACACCAGCGGTCCAGTGCTGTCTGGTGTCTCGGTTCAGACGGATGCTCTCCGCGGTGGAGGCAGCATCCGTCGAACTTCTGAGCGCTCGCTACGTTGCTCCAGCGCTCAGAAGCGGCCCCGGCTGGGCTCGAACCAGCACCACCTGGTTAACAGCCAGGTATCACTGCCAATTAGACTACGGGGCCTGGGCGGCATCGCCGACCCGGTACCGTGGACCCACCGTTCCAAGGTTCCGGTCTGGCGAGCCTGCATGGGGGAACGATGCCTCTTAAGGCTTCGTAAACCGTCCACGTTCTCGTGTCCCCAGACGACCCAGGTGCCTCGCCCGGACGCTCCCGGTTGGACATCAAGCACGTGGCCGATCTGGCCAACCTGCCGCTTGCTGAGGAGGAAGCAGCAGCCATGGCCGAGGCCTGCCAGGAGGTCCTCGAAGCCTTCGGCCTGCCTGAGGTCGAGGGGCAATCCCCGGCTTCCCGGCCGGTGACCACGTTCAAGGACGACCCAGAGATCTGCCAGGCGGACACCGTCGAGGCCATCGTCGAAGCCTTCCCCCGCCGGGACGGGAGACACCTGATCCCATGAGCCTGGACGCCGGCCACCGCGCCATCGAGGCGATCGGCGACGACGTGCACACCGCCTACACCCACGTGGTCGCCCAACCTATCGTCGAGGTAGACGACGGGCCCCTTGCCGGGCGGTCCCTGGCCGTCAAGGACAACCTGGCCCTGGCCGGGCATCCGCTGACGTGCGGATCGAGGATCTTGGCCGAACACACCGCCCCCTACACCGCCACGGTCGTCCAACGGGCCCTGGCTGCCGGCGCGGCCGTGGTCGGCAAGGCCAACATGGACGAGTTCGCTGCCGGGTCCCGGGGTGAACGCTCGGCCTTCGGGGCCACCGAGAACCCGGCAGCCCCTGGGCGGGTGACCGGCGGTTCGTCCTCGGGCTGCGGGGCCACCCTGGCCGCCGGCCACGTCGACCTGGCCCTCGGGACCGACACCGGCGGTTCGACCCGGGCACCTGCGGCCTACGGTGGCGTGGTCGCCCTCAAGCCGACCTACGGTCGCCTGTCCCGCTGGGGCTTGGTCGACCTGGCCATGAGCCTGGATCAGCCCGGTCCCATGGCACGGACCGTCGAGGACGTCGCCACGCTCTACGATGCGATCGCCGGCTTGGATCCCAAGGATCCGACCACCGGGCCGGGCGAGCCACCCTCGGCTGTCCAAGCCGTGGCCGAGGCCGACCTCGACGGCACCCGCGTCGGCGTGCCCGACCAGCTCCCCCAGGGCGTGGATCCGGCGGTCGCCGAGCGGTTCCAGGCCGCCGTGGACGACCTGGCCGACCAGGGTGTGGTCCCCGTGGGCATCGAGCTGCCCGACAGCCAGCGGGCCCTCTCGGTCTACTACGTGATCAACTACGCCGAGTTCGCCTCGGCCATGCACAAGTTCGACGGCACCGTCTTCGGTGCTCCCGGGGACCAGAGCCGCCAGGACCTCGGCGAGGAGATCAAGCGCCGGATCCTCTTGGGCACGTTCATCACCGCACGCGAGCAACGCTCGGCCTGGTACGAGCGGGCTCGCCTCGCCCGGGCCCAGCTGGCCGGTGCCTGGGAGGCGCTTTTCGACGACGTCGACCTCGTGCTCACCCCGACGATGCCGACCCCGCCGCCCGAGCGCGGGACCCATCCGACCCCCCTGGAGGAGTACGCCGCCGACGTCCTCACCGTCCACGCTAACCTGGCCGGGATCCCGGCGGGCTCGGTCCCGATGCCGGGGACCGACGACGGGCCGGTCGGGCTGCAGGTCCTGGGCCCGGCAGGCAACGACGCAAAGGTCCTCGAAGCGATGGCGTTCTACGAGGAGGTGGGCCGGTGAACGTCCGTATCGGGCTCGAGGTCCACGTCCCCCTGGCCACCCGGGCCAAGCTCTTCTGCCGGTGCCCGGCCGATGCCCCCGACGAGCCCAACCGGGCCCTGTGCCCGACCTGCACCGGACAACCCGGGGCCCGGCCTCAGGGGATCAACCAGCGTGCCCTGGCCCTGGCCGTGCAGACGACCCGCCTGTTGGGTTGCCAGCTGGCCGATGCCCCGGTCTTCCAAAGGAAGCACTACGTCTACCCGGATCTGCCGAACAACTACCAGCGGACCTCGACCCCCCTGGGCAGCGATGGGCGGCTCTGGGAGGTCGGCATCATCGAGGCTCACCTGGAGGAGGACCCCGGCGCCTTCGATCCCAAGGCCCGGCACGTGGACCTCAACCGGTCGGGGACCCCGTTGGTCGAGATCGTCACCGAGCCCGACCTGACCGATCCCGACGACGTGGCCATCTGGCTGCGGGTGCTCCGGTTGACCCTGGAACGGGCCGAGGTCCTGCGGGAGGGCGCCGAACTCAAGGCCGACGTGAACGTGTCGATCCACGGCGGTGACCGGGTCGAGGTGAAGAACGTTGTCGGGGGCCGCAACGCCGCCAAGGCCGCGGCCTTCGAGGTCGACCGGCAGGCCAAGGCCGTCGAGGAAGGCAAGACCATCGTCCAGGAGACCCGGCGGTTCGATGAGACCAAGGGCACCACCCATGCCATGCGACGCAAGGAGACCGTCGGCGACTACCGGTACATGCCCGACCCGGACCTCTTACCTCTGGACCTCCAAGCCCACGACCCTGGCCCGCTGGACGGCCCAGGGATCCCCGCCAAGGTCCGCACGCTGACCGAGGAGCTCGGGTTGGAGGTCGGCGAGGCCCTGGCCGTCCTGGAGGATCAGGCCCTGGAGGCCCTGTTCGACGAGCTGCGCGCCACGGTGTCCGATGCCCTGGCCGTCGACATCGCGGTCCAGCGCTTACGGGCCGAGCTGGACTACCGGGACACCCGGCTCTCCGACTTGGACGTCCACTTCGAGATCCTGGTCGAGCTGGCCGAGGCCTGGGATCAGGGCGAGATCACCAAGCAGGTGTTCACGCGCCTGGTCCGCGACGCGCTGGATGGCAAGCCGGTGGACGAGGCCCTGGCCCAGGAACGGGAGACCGACGTCGACCTCGAGGGGGTCACCGACGCCGTGATCGAGACCCACCCGGAGGTGGTGGACAAGGTGCGTTCAGGCAAGGAAGAGGCGATCAACTTCCTGGTCGGCCAGGTCATGGCCAAGACCCAGGGTCGCGCCGATGCCCGGGAGGCCCGCCAGCTTTTGGAAGCACGCCTGATCGGGTAGCCTCGATCAGCTGGTCTTGAGGAGCTCCTCGGCGGCCTGCACGACGTGGTCGGAGGTCAGGCCGTACTTCTCGTACATCTCCTCGGGCAAGCCGGACTCGCCGAAGGTGTCCTGGACGCCCAGGCGGTCCATGCGGCAGGGACGGGTCTCGACCAGGGCCTCGGCCACCGCCGACCCCAGCCCGCCGTAGATGTTGTGGTCTTCGCAGGTGAGGATCCGGCCGACCTCCCGGCTGAGCTCCTCGACGAGGTCGACGTCGATGGGCTTGAGGGTCGGCATGTCGACCACGCGGGCCGAGACGCCGCGGCCCTCGAGTGTTTCGGCGGCCTCCATGGCCCGGCTGACCATCGGTCCGCACGCGACCAAGGCGACGTCGTCGCCATCGCGGTACGTGTACCCCTTGCCGATCTCGAAGTCCAGGTCCTCGGGGGTGTGGATCGGGACCTTGGCGCGGGTGGTGCGCATGTAGGCCGGGCCTGGCAGCTTGGCCAGGGCCAGGGTGGCCTTCTCGGCGCTGACCACGTCGCCGGGGCACAGGATCCGCATGTTGGGGACGGTCCGGTAGATGCCCAGGTCCTCGACGGCCTGGGCGCTGGAGCCGTCCTGGCCGGTGAGGATGCCGCCGTGGCTGCCGATGACTTTCACGTTGAGGTTCATCCGGGCGACGGTGGTGCGCACCTGTTCGAAGGCGCGCTCGCTGAAGATGGCGAAGGTGCTGGCGAAGGCGTGCTTGCCGGCCGAGGCCATGCCTGCAGCGGTGACGATCATGTCCTGCTCGCTGATCCCCATCTGGTAGAACCGGTCGGGGAACTCCTCGCCGAACCATTGGGAGCGGGTCGAGCCGGCCAGGTCGGCGTCCAGGGAGACGATGGTGTCGTCCTGGCGTCCGGCCTCGAGGAGGCCACGCCCGTACCCGTTGCGGATGGGTTCTGCCTTGCGTTCGGCGTTGTCCTGGAGGGCCACGGCCTTACCCATTACGCGACCACCTCTTCCCCGAGCTCGTTCATAGCCTGCACCATCTCTTCCTCGGTCAGGGCGCGACCGTGGAACTCGGCCTGGTTCTCCATGAAGGAGACGCCCTTGCCCTTGACGGTGTGGGCCAGAATCAGCGTGGGCTTGCCCTTGGTCGCCAGGGCATCCTCGTAGGCGGCCTCGATGTCGTCGAAGTTGTGGCCGTCGATCTCGATGACGTGCCACCCGAAGGCTCGCCACTTTGCTGCCAAGGGCTCCACACCCTTGACATCGTTGACGAAGCCGTCGATCTGGATCTTGTTATAGTCGAGGATGCAGGTGAGGTTGTCCAGCTTGCGGTGGGCCGCGGTCATGGCGGCCTCCCAGATCTGGCCCTCCTGGACCTCGCCGTCGCCGATCATGACCCAGGTGTGGAAGCTCTTCTTGTCTTGCTTGGCGGCCAGGGCGCAGCCGTTACCGAAGGAGAGCCCTTGGCCCAGGCTCCCGGTGCTCATGTCGCAGCCGGGGACCTTGATGTCGACGTGGCCCTGGAGCAGGTTGTCGATCCGGCGGAGGTTCCACATCTCCTCCCGCTCGAAGAACCCGAGCTCGGCCAGGATCGCATAGTGGCCGGGAGCACAGTGGCCCTTGGACAAGATGAAGCGGTCACGGTCCGGGTCCCGCGAGTCCTGAGGGTCCACGTCCAAGTGCTTCTGGTAGAGCATCACCAGGAGCTCGGTCATGGAGAACGAGCCACCGGGGTGGCCGCTGCCCGCAAGATGGGTCATCTTGAGGACGTCGACCCGGACGCGCCGAGCCATCTCCACCAAATCTTCGTTGGACACGTCCCGTCGCTGCTGGACGAGCGACGCCGAGGCCATCGATGCCGGTTACCGGCAAGCCTTAGATAAAGATTTGCACCGCCCTTCCGGTGGGCCCGGTCGGTTCCCCTGGAACCCTAGGAGACCGGCGGCCAAGCCGGCGCCCCGGTCACTGGCACCCCGATGGCCGGGGCCTGCCACCGTCCCATGGACCATCGGTGGATGGCGCGCGCCGTCTACGTCCCCTCGCGCCACCCGGTCAGGTAGGCTTCCTGCTCCTTGGTGAGCTCATCGATGGTGATGCCCATGGCCTCCAGCTTGCGGGCGGCGATGTCCTCGTCGACCAGCTTGGGGACGGGATAGACGCCGGGCTCGAGGTCGTCGCTGTTCTCGTTGAGGTAGAGCACGGCGCGGGCCTGGTTGGCAAAGCTCATGTCCATGACCTCGGGGGGGTGACCCTCGGCCATGGCCAGGTTCACCAGCCGGCCTTCGCCGAGCAGGACCACGCTGGACCCGTCGGCCAGCGTGTAGCGGTCGACACCCTCGCGCAGCTCCTCGTGCTCGGTGTTCTTCCGGAGCCAGGCGACGTCGATCTCGTGGTCGAAGTGGCCGCTGTTGGCCACCACGCACCCGTCCTTGGCGGCCTCGAGGACACCCTGGTGGACGACGTGCTTGTTGCCTGTGGCGGTCACGATCAGGTCTGCCTCGGTGGCGGCCTCCTGGAGGGGGGCGACGTCGAACCCGTCCATGACGGCCTCGAGGGCGCGCACGGGGTCGATCTCGGTGACGGTGACCCGGGCGCCCATGCCGTCGGCGCGCATGGCGATGCCGCGCGAGCACCAGCCGTACCCGGCCACGACGACCTTGCTCCCGGCCAGGAGCATGCTGGTGGCTCGGATGATGCCGTCGATGGTGGACTGGCCGGTACCGTACCGGTTGTCGAAGAAGTGCTTGGTCTGGGCGTCGTTGACGGCGATGATCGGGTACTTGAGCACGCCCTCGGCGGCCATGGCCTTGAACCGGGTGACCCCGGTGGTGGTCTCCTCGGTGCCACCCTGGACGCCGTCGAGATCCTCGGGGCGCTCGCGATGCAGCCGGCTGACCAGGTCCCCGCCATCGTCCATGGTGAAGTTGGGCTTGTGGTCGAGGGCGGCGTCGACGCATTCGTAGTAGCCTTGCTCGTCGATGCCGTGCTCGGCGTAGACGTGGATGCCCGACTCGACCAGGGCGGCGGCCACGTCGTCCTGGGTGGACAGGGGGTTGCTGGCGCACAGCGCCACCTCGGCGCCGGCGGCCTTCAGCGTCTCCATGAGGACAGCGGTCTCCTTGGTGACGTGCAGGCAGGCGGCCAGGGTCAGGCCCTCGAAGGGCCGGGTCTCTTCGAACTCCTCGCGGAGGTCGGCCAGCACCGGCATGCGGTCGCGGGCCCAGGCGATGCGCCCGGCCCCCTCCTCAGCCAGGCTGGGGTCGGCGATACGGGACGTCGCGGAGGTCTCGGCCATGGGTCTCACGCCGGGCACCGTGTCGCGTTATAAGAAGGCATCGCGGCAGATGGCGACAGGAAGATCGGTTCGCCAGGACGAGCCAGCCAGGGAGACACGGTTAGAACGGAGTCCCACGGAGGATGGGAGAGGCTGACGTTCCCCGCGCTGTGAGGCTCCGGGGGCTCTGGGGCCTGGTCAGGATCCCTGGATCTCGTCGAGCTCCTGATCGATCTCCTCCTGCAGGTCGGGGGGGAGGAGGTTGGGGATGCCGTCCTCGATGGGGTAGGCCTCCTCGCACTCGGTACAGGTCAGGGTGCCCTCGAGGATCTCGCCGTCGTCGTTCTCCTTCTCGACGATGAGCTCTAGGGTCCCCTTGTCGACGGGGCAGCGAAGGATGTCCATGAGGTCGGTGCGCATCACTGATCACCTCGGTCGAAGGTCGGTGGGGTGGCCTTGCCGCCGGCGGCGGCCTCCAGGGCCTCGGCTCGGTCGGTCTTCTCCCAGGGGACGTCCAGGTCGCTTCTGCCGAAGTGACCGTAGGCGGCCACCTGGCGGTAGAGGGGTCGGCGGAGATCCAGTTCGTCGATCATGTTGGCCGGGCTGAAGTCGAACTCCTTGGTCACGATGTCCGTGATCCGTTCGTCGTCGATGGCGCCGGTGCCGTGGGTGTCGACGTAGACGCCGACGGGGTCGCGGCTGGCGATGCTGTAGGCCAGCTGGATGCTGACCTCCTTGGCCAGGCCGGCGGCCACGACGTTCTTGGCGACGAACCGGGCGTAGTAGCTGGCCGAGCGGTCGACCTTGG
>CAZBKU010000077.1:0-11424 GCA_964492585.1 uncultured Thermoplasmatales archaeon
GCCCTACCCAAAGCCAGACAGCCATGGTCGCCCTAGCGCCAAGGACCCTACATAAGCACATCCAAACCATCTTAGGCTCCCAGCGGCGGCCTCGGGGGGTCCATCCATCCCGGACGTGGTCCATCGGGTCGAGACGGTCCGCGGCCCTGGCCTGCCGTGTCGTCTTGCCTTGTGTGGCCCTGGCCACGGGCCCGTCGGCCGTGGGACGCCGGGAGGGGGCGACCCGGAACCCTCTACATCGATCAGCTGTTGGCAAGGTGATGATCTCCCCCCGGCGCCGGGCCAAGGTCGCTGCCTACGCGGCCGGGATCCTGATGATCATCTCCGGGACGACCGGATCCACCGTGCTCTGGCGGCTCGGCGCCGGGTTGATCGCCCACCTCATCCCCGTCCTCGAGGGGGTCCTCTTCTGGATCCTTCTGGCCGTGGCGATCCTGGCCGGGTTGGGCGGGTTCACCGTGCTGATCGCCGGCTGGATGATCTCCAAGGGGTGGACGACCCAGGCCAAGGCCCTGATCACCATCGGGGTCGGCACCGGCATCCTGGGCCTGGCCGGCAGCCTGGTCCTCGAGGTCGCTCGTGGGACCCACCCCGTGTCGGCCATCCTGCACGTGGGCTCGACGCTGTCGGGCCTGGCCGTGCTGGTGTCGATCTACGCCCGGCACCAGCTCTGAAGTCAGACCGGGAACCGAAGAGAAGAGCAGGTGCCCCGCCGGGAGGGTCAGGGACCGTCGCCGACGGGGCTGCCTCGTGGGGAGGAGCGAGGCGGGATGACCAAGTGCAAGGACCCATGAAGGTCCGCGGCTGGCATCCGGGGTACGAGACCCCGTGCATCCGCACATCCACCTCTAGCCCGGGGGCTATAATGCTCTGTGGTGGTGTCGTCGATACGTCCAGGGTCAGCCCCGATCACGCCGGTCGTCGGGCCTCTCCAAGCCGCCGGTCCCGGGCTCGCTTCGGTCCCCGGGAGAGCCCCGGCGCTGCAAGGCCACCGCGGCCAACAGGAAGCAAGCGCCCGTGACGGTGCCGATGATCACCCTCGGCTGGAACCCGCCGGGGATCACCCAGGTGGCCAGGGCCACCAACCCCACGATCGCCGGGCTGAGCGCGATCGAGAACAAGACCTCGAGCCACCGGGGGAACCCCTGGCTGGTCGGCACCATCAAGGCCTGGAGCAACAGGTAGCCAGGCACCAGCAGGACAACGGGCAAGGCCAGGAGCAGGCGGACCGTGTCGCCGGCGGGGAG
Source organism: uncultured Thermoplasmatales archaeon (assembly GCA_964492585.1). GTDB lineage: Archaea > Thermoplasmatota > SW-10-69-26 > SW-10-69-26 > SW-10-69-26 > CAYXGD01. The sequence continues at coordinate 1,248 of CAZBKU010000077.1, forward strand.
CCAGAGGGCGCCCAGGGTCCCGGCCACCGCCAGCGCGACGCTAAGGCCCAGATCCCAGGAACCGCGGTCCTCGGGGTGGTCCGCGCTTGGGCCAGCCTGGCTCCGGGAGCCCCTGTCGGCGTGCACGCCGGCCGATGCGGGCGGCCCCTTCTTGACGTTTCTCCCGGTCCCATCGGAGCATCACCGGGAGGATGTTAGGTCCGCGACACACTTTTCTAGAATCGTGAGAAGGCGCCTATAAGCCCCCAGTCCGACGTGAGCTACGGGTCACGATGACAGGCGAGCAGGGTGAGCGCTCACGGGACCTCCTCTGGACCCTGAGCCTGACGGCCGCCATCGGGATCGGTGTCCTCGCACGGCTCGAGGACCCCCTGTCGACCTGGGTGATCCCGGCCGAGGATCCCTACACCCACATGGCCCTGGTCAGGGACCACCTGGCCGACGGCAGCCTCGACCCGCTCCACGAGGGTGGCCGGCTCTACCCGCCTGGCATGCACGCCTTCGTCGCCGCTGCCTGGGCGTTCACCGGCGCCGATCTGTACAACCTGTTCCGGTTCACCCCTGTCCTCTTCGGTGCCATCGGCATCCTGGCCCTTGCCCTCCTGCTCCTCCGGTTCGAAGGGAAGACCGCCGCGGTCCTGGGCGCCTTCGCCATCGCGCTGGCCCCCGAAGCCGTCGTCCGGACCACCATGATGGCGCCCACGGCCATGGACCTCTTCTTGATCCCCGTCTTCCTCTACGCGCTGCTACACGTCGCCCAAGGCCGCATGACCTGGCTCGGCGTAGCCGCCCCCGTGGCCCTCTTCCTCGTCTTCTCCCACCCCTGGGTCTTCGGCATCATGAGCATGACCGGCCTGGCCTTCCTGGTCTTGGCCCTGGCCCTCCCATGGTCCAAGGACCAGGCCCCCCAGGTCTCCGCCCAAGGTCTGGCGGCCGGCGCGGCTGTGATCGCAGCCGGGGTCGCCATGTCGATGGACGGCTGCTGGGGCACGTGTGGGCCAGGGTTCAAGGTCGTGCTCACGGCCCGCCTGGTCGCCCTGGCCGCTCGACGCCTGCCCGAGCTGGCCCCCGACGAGCTGGCCCGGCAAGCAGCCTCGATGAGCCTGATCCCGGTCGTGCTGGTCGGGCTCTCGCTTGGCGGCGTCTGGGCGGCCACCCCGGATGCCGGCGACCACCGATGGTACCGGTTGTTCGAGGCCTGCGAGATGGAGACCCTGGGGACCGTGGCCCAGGATGCCAGCCAGGACCCCGAGGCCATCGTGGTCACCGGCGACTGGCGGCCCAAGCTCGTCATAGCAGCCCTGGCCGGCAACGCCTCCCGGGTCTGGTTCACAGCCAGCTTCTACACGGCCAGCGACCAGCGCCAGGACATGCTCGGCCACCTCGACGGCCGGGAGGCCCCCTACCACGTCCTCGTCGATCAACACACCCGACAGAACACCGACGCCAACCTCAGCTTCCTCGACGACCCGGGCTGGGAGCAGACCCATGCGTCCGGTTGCACACGGGACGATGGCACCCCCCGGGTCGCCGTCTACCGACACAGCCCCCAGTGATACCATGAACACGATGACCCCCGACAAGCGGCAGCCCACCAAGCCCCTGGTGACCATCGTCGTGCCCGCCAAGGACGAGGAGGAGGCCATCGGTGACACCCTGGCCGGTCTCCCCCTGGCCACGCTCGAGGCGATGGGCCACGACACCGAGGTGGTCGTCCTCGACGGTCGAAGCCAGGATGCCACCGCCCAGATCGCTCGCGACTGGGGCGCCAGCGTCCTCACCGACCGCCAAGAGGGCAAAGGGGCCGCCCTGCGCCACGCACGCGACCGGTTCAACGGCGACGTCGTCGTCATGCTCGATGCCGACGGCACCTACGCCCCCGACGCGATCCCCCGCGTCGTCGCACGTCTGGACCAGACCGACGCGGACATCGTCATGGGTCACCGCAGGATCCTGCCCGGCGCCATGAAACCCTCCCACCGGGCCGGCAACATGCTGCTCACCCTGGAGGCCCGAGCCCTCTACCTCAGCGGCTGTCCTGACCTGTGCACCGGGCTGTGGGGGTTCAGGTCCGCCACGCTCAGGGCCCTTCCCCTGAAGAGCCAGGGCTTCGAGCTCGAGGCGGACATGTTCGCCATGGCCAACCGCCTGGGCCTCCACATCGAGACCGTCGACGTCGATTACCTACCCCGGGACGGCGACCCCAAGCTCTGCGGCCTCCAAGACGGCTTCCGGATCGCTTGGTGGCTCGTCCGCTCTCGCTTCATCCCTCTCCCAGACGAACCCCGATTGCCCCCTCCGGCCGGTGACCGCGGACCCCACCCACGGTCCGTGCGAGCCCCCCGGCCGGTCGCCGATCAACGAGGTGGACCATCATGAAACCACGAACCGACGACCGTCCGATGCTCGCGCTCGCCGTGGCTTTGACGCTCGTGCTTCCAGCTGTCCTGCTCTGGCTTCCGGGCCAGGCCGAGGCATCCACAAGCCGCGCCTTGACCATCAACAACCAGACCTCGGACCCGCAGAACCCCTTCAAAGCCTTCGATGGCAACCCGACCAAGGTCTACGACATCAACGGTGACGGCACCCAGGAGATCATCGCCCAGAACGACAACCAGTGGGTCTACATCTTCGACCCGGAGACCGGCGACATCGTCTTCGAGACCAAGACCCACTTCCCGCCCGGATGGGGCGCTCGGAGCTTCAACGGGCCCGAGGTCTCCATCATGGAGCGGGACGGGAACGTCCACCTGATCCTGGCCAACTCGGCCGCGGTCATCACGTCCTACCGGTTCGATCCCGCCGACAGCTCCAAGGGCAACTTCAAGTTCGACAAGGAGTGGGACCGCCGGCTGGACGACTGCCACGACAACCCCGGCATGGACGCCAAGCCGGTCCTGGCCGACCTGGACGAGGACGGCACCTTCGAGATCCTGGCCGCCACCGAGGAACAGGGCCTCTACGTGCTCAACGCCGACGGGACCCTCTTCTGGAAGAACTGCCTGGGCGGCGGCAACGCAGCCCCCGGCATCGGGGACCTGGACCAGGACGGCCAACCCGACGTCGTCCACGTCTCGGATGCCGGCATCGTCTCGGCCCTCGACGGCCGCTCGGGCGACTGGATGTGGAGCTTCGATGCCCGCCAGCGGTTCGACCTCGGAAGCGGCAGCATGCCCGTGGCACCCGCCGTGGCCCAGCTCGACGGGAACGGTGGACCCGACGTCGTCGTCGGCGCCCGGGACAGTCACGATCCCGACAACTGGGACAACAACCACGCCCTCCTGCTCGCCCTGGACAGCAACGGAGATCTCCTCTGGTGCAAGCAGCACCACCAAGCCAACCCCCTGACCTACACCCGTCCCGTCGTCGTCGACGCCGACGAGGACGGCCAGCCGGAGGTCTACTGGGGCGACTGGAACACCAACGGTCACAAACCCCCCTACGACGAGTCCGACGCTTGGCAGCGCCTTGGACCGGCCAACGTCTACCGCTACGAGGCCGACGGCACGCTGACCTGGCACCAGACCCTTGGGACCTGGTGGAGCAACAAGGACCTCGCCCTGGCCGACGTCGACGGCGACGGCACCCAGGAGGTCCTGGCCAACGGGCCCAAAGACGGCAGCGACGGGATCTGGTACCTGGATGCCAACACCGGTGAGAAGGAAACCTTCGTCGACATCTCACCGTACAAGGTCCAACGGGCCCCGGTCGTGGCCGACCTGTACGGTGACGGCACCATGCAGTGGGTCGTCCAGGTCGCCCCCAACAGCCAGGACGCCGGCGGCCACGGCGTCCTCGTCTACGACACTGGCCAAGCCTACGATGCAGCCTGGCCGCACGTCCCCTACCCGACCCTCGGCGACGGCGGCGAACCCACGGGCACCTTCGATGCCACCTTCCGGGTCTACAACTCCGGCGAGTGGTGGCAGCAGGTCGAGGTCCGACCCGACACGCCGCGGGACATCCAGAAGGTCGAGATCCGTATCGACGGCAGCGCCTGGCGATCGATGACCCTCGAGGACTGGGGGCACTGGACCAGCTCCTACCACACGCCCGAAGGGACCCAGGTCGAGTTCCTGGCCACCGACACCGACGGCCAGGTCTCCCAGAGCCAACCGTTCACCTGGATCAGCGGGGACAACAAGAAGCAGAGCACCGAGCCCAGCGACGGCCAGACGCCCTTCGACCCGACCTACCGGGTCTCCGACAACGTCAACGAGTGGTGGGTCGAGGTCTACGTCGACGCCAGCGATCCCATCACCTCGGTCGAGGTGCAGATCGACGGCGGCGACTGGATCGCGCTGGACGAGAAGGACTGGGGCTCCTGGGCCAAGTCCGTCCACGCACCACAAGGCAGCGACGTGGTGTTCAAGGCCACCCGCAGCGACGGCGCCCAGGACACCAGCCAGACCTACACCTGGATGACCGACGAGGAGGCCAGCTTCAGCGCGTCCTTCACGCCCAAGGCCCAAGGCAACGACTGGTGGGTCGAGACCGACGTCGATGCCAACAAGCCGGTGGTCGCTGTGGATGCCAGGATCGACGGTGGGCAGTGGCGGGCCCTCGACAAGCAAGATTGGGGCTCCTGGGCTAAGAGCATCCACGCCCCGGACGGCTCCCAGGTCCAGTTCCAGGCCCACAGCGACAGCGGCGAGACGGTGACCAGCGACACCTACAGGTGGGACTAGGGTGGAGCTGACGCTGGTCTCCCCCTTCGACCCTTTCCCGGAGCAGGCCGACGGTACCGGCGCCCACGTCGGCGGGGTCGAACGGGTCTACGCTGAGGTCTCCCGGCGGTTGGCCGACCGCGGCCACGATGTCCACCTGATCTGCTCGACCGATGGACCCTCCCAGGAGACCGAGCACGCTGGGATCCGGGTCAGCCGCCGTCATCGCACCACCACCGTCTTCCGTGCCCCTGCCTGCCGGCTCTACCGCGAGATCGGTGACACCGACCTCGTCCAGGTCCCTGCGACCTACCCGATCACGGGTCCCACCGTGCTCCGGCAGGCCCAGCGCCTGGATCTGCCGGCCGTGCTCGACTTCCACTTCGAGCCTCGGCCGCCCTCGCCCCTGGGCAAAGCCGGCGCTCAGGTGTACCGCACGGTAGGCCCCTCGACGTACACGGCCGCCGATCTGGTCACCGTCCGCTCCCGGGCCTACGCCGAGAGCGCTCCGAGCCTCGACCAGGTCCCCGACACGAAGCTCCGGGTCGTGCCCAACGGGATCGACCCCGAACGGTTCACGCCCTACGGCCCGGCCCTCAACGGCGGCTACCTGCTCTTCGTCGGCCGCCTGGTCCCTTACAAGGGGCTCGAGGTCCTCCTGGACGCCCTGGACCGGTCGATGGAGATCGACCGGCCCCTGGTCGTGGCCGGTGACGGCCCCCTGCGCGGGGAGCTCGAGGCACAGGCCGACACGCTTGGGGTCGACGCCACGTTCTTGGGCTACGTCCCCGACGACGAGCTGCCGGCCCTCTACCGTGGCGCAGCGCTCACCCTGCTCCCCAGCGCCAACGGGCAGGAGGCCTTCGGGATCACGCTCTTGGAGAGCATGGCCTGCGGCACCCCCGTGGTCGCCTCGGACCTGCCCGGCGTGGCCGACGTCGCCCGGCTGGGAGGCCTGGTCGCCACCGCCGGCGACGCCGGTGGCCTGGCCCACCAGATCGAACGGGCCCTGGACCCCGGCCGCCTGGACCGTGGCCCCGACCTGGCCCAGCCCATCCGGGAGGGCTACAGCTGGGAGGCCGTGACCGACCGGTTCGAGGCCGTCTACCGCGAGATCCTCGACCCCGGACCCACCCCATCCCACGGCCCCGACGCCGAGGAGGTCGTCCCCGCATGAGGATCCTGGCCGTCACCCCGTACTACCACCCCGAAGGCGGGGGCCTCGAACGCTACGCCCACGAGATCCTCTCCCGGCTGGCCGCCCAGGGCCACGATGTCCACGCCGTCAGCTTCACCACCCACCAGGCCGGCAGGCAGACCCGGGCTGGGGTCACCGTCCAACGCGTCGACCCCCTGCTCTGCCTGGGTAACACACCGATCCATCCCACCTTCCTGGGGACCGTCACCGACGCCATCGACCGGGTCCAGCCCGACGTGGTGGTCGCCCACACCCCGGTGCCGTTCCCCGCCGAGATGGCCTACCTGGCCGCCTCCAAGGCCCAGGTCCCCATCGTGGTCACCTACCACGCCGGTCGCCTGCAGGGCAGCACCCCGTGGCTGGACACCCTGGCCAGCCTGGACCGGGTCACCCTGGAGGGCCGCATGCTGACCGGGGCCGACCAGCTGATCGCCGTCGGACCGTATGTCCGCGACAACGCCCTGGCCGGGCATCGGGAGAAGGTCACCGTGATCCCGCCCGGCGTCGACACCGACCGGTTCACCCCCGGCGGCGCCTCCGACGGCCCCTCCGGCGGTAGCAACATCCTGTTCGTCGGCCCCCTGGACACCGCCTACCGGTGGAAAGGGGTCGACGTCCTCTGGGAGGCTTTCGAGCGGGTCCACCGCCAGATCCCCGAGGCCACGCTCACCCTGATCGGTAAGGGCGATCGGTTCGACGCCTTCGCCAAGCGAGCCGAGCCGCTGGGCGACGCCGTCCGGTTGCTGGGCCGGGTCCCCGACGACCAGCTCATCGCCGAGTACCGGGACGCGGCCATCGCCGTGCTCCCCAGCACCACCGACGCCGAAGCGTTCGGCATGGTCCTGGCCGAGGCCAACGCCTGCGGCACCCCCGTGGTCGCCTCGGACATCGGCGGCATCCCGGACCTCGTCCGCGACGGGGACAACGGCCTGCTTGCCCGGCCCGGCGACCCCGACGACCTGGCCGGCCGGCTCCTCCAGCTCCTCGAGGACCCGGCAGCTGCCGATCGCATGGGCCAGCGTGGTAGGGCCCGGATGGTCTGCGACCACGACTGGGACGACCTGGCCACGGCCACCGAGCGCGTCCTCGCCGAGGCCTTTGACCAGGACACCCGGCAGGCCAGGGTGTCCGATGACCCCGGCCGGTCGGCCGGCACCGACCAGCGGATCCTCGACGTCGAGGGAGGCCCCCTGCCATGACGCTCACGCCGGCTCGAGCCCTGGGCCAGCTCGCTGGCCGTCTCAAGCACACGATCACCGAGCCCCAGCACCGGGATGCCCTCTACCTCATGCTCAACACCGGCGGGATGGCCCTGGCCGGGTTCTTCTTCTGGCTCATCCTCACCCGGCTGATCGCCCTGCCCGAGCCCACCATCGGCCACGGGTACGCCATCATCAGCCTGGGCACCGCCGTGGCCGTCATCGCCAAGGGCGGACTGGACACCGCCATCACCCGGCACGCACCGGGCGCCACCCGCTCCCAAGCCCGAGCCCTGGTCTGGCAGGGCATCGGTGTGGGCCTCCTCCTGGGGCTCCTGGTCACGGCCTTGCTTCCTGTGGCCGCCAGCCTCGGGCTCTCCCTGCCCGCCCTCGGCTTGGCGGCATGGGGCCTGGTGCTGGCCATCGCCGCCGGCCTCTTGGTCATGTGGCTCCAGGATGCCTACTTCGTCGCCGAACGCGAGGCCCGGATGACCTTCGGCCGGAACCTGACCGCCGGCGTCATCCGGATCTTCCTCCCCATCGCGCTCGTGGCCCTGGCCATCCCGCAGCCCGTGGCCCTGGCCTGGGCCCTGGGCGTCCTCCTGGCGGGGCTGTTGGGCGTGATCCTCGCCCGAAGCCTGCCCGACCGGCAGACCGGCGAGGTCGACCCCAAGGCCTTCTGGCTCACCGCCATCCGGAACGTGACCAGCAGCGCGGCCGAGTTCCTCCCGGGCCTGCTCCTGGTCCCCATCGTCTTGGCCGTCCACGGCGCCAAGGTGGCCGCCTACTTCGGGATCGCCTGGACCCTGGCCCATCTGATCTTCCAGGTCTCGGCCGCCATCGGCCGCAGCGCCCTGGTCTCCTTCGTGAGGGAACCCGAGACCCGGCATCCCAAGGCCGTGCGCCGGGGCCTGCTCCAGCACGCCCTGATCGTCCTGCCCGGTGCCACCCTGGCCGTCGTCCTGGCCCCGTGGCTCTTGGCCATCTTCGGGCCGGCCTACGCCGCCGGCGGGGCCACGGTGCTCCGGATCATGGCCGCCAGCATCCTGCTGGTCGCCCCGGCCTACCTGTACCTGGCCCTGCTCCGCGCCAGAGAACAGGTCCTGGGCCTGCTCCTCTGGCCCCTTGTCACCCTCTCGGCCCTGTTCGCCCTGGTCCCCCTGATGCCCGCCAGCTTGGGTCTGACCGGGGTCGCCGTCGCCTGGTGCATCGCCAACACCCCCTTCGGCCTGTGGGGCGCCTGGCGGCTCTACCAAGAAGCACGGGAGGTGAGCCCCGACGATGACGCGCCTGTCGATCGTCGTCCTCACGTTGGATGAGGAGCGGGACATCGGGCCCTGCCTGGCCTCCCTGGCCGACCAGGAGGACCAGCGGTCCGAGGTCATCGTCATCGACGCCGCCAGCCAGGACCGGACCGTCGACATCGTCCGCGAGGCCCAGGACGGCTTCCCGGTCCCCCTACGCCTGGTGGCCTGTCAGCACCGGCTTGCCATCGGCACGGCCCGCAACCTCGGCGTCGACCTGGCCAAGGCCGACAAGGTGGCCTTCCTCAGCGCTGATGCCGAGCTCGATCCCGGCTGGGTCAAGGCCGCCCTGGCGGCCCTGGAGACCCACGACATGGTCTACGGCCGTCAGATCCACGATCCCCACGCGTGGACCACCGCCGCGGCCATCCGAGGCCTTCGCTACCGGTTCCCCGACCACCCGGTCGACGACCCGATCCCGTACGCCTCCAACGTCGCCGCCGCCTACACCGAAGGCTTGCTCGTCGAGCACCCCTTCGAGCCCGGGGCCGACGCCGCCGAGGACCTCTTGATCGCCCAACGCGCCCAGGCCAGCGGGTACCGGGTCACCTACGACCCGGCCCTGGTCGTCCACCACCACGACGTCACCACGTTCGACGAGGAGCTGACCAAGAACCTACGCGAAGGCCGCGGCTGGGGCAAGCACGCCGACGAGCTTGGCCTGATGCCCCACCTCATCGGCTGGGGCCTTGCCCTCCTCGCTTCCCTGCTGATCCTGCCCATCTGGCCGATCCCTGGCCTGGCCGCCCTGATCCTGTTGGCCTACCTGCCGGCCCTCCGCCGCGCGGTCAAGCGCCGCCACGCCCTCCCGCCAGGCCCGTTGGTCAAGGGCGTGCTGGCCAGCCCACCGTTCGACCTGGCCTTCCTGGCCACCTACCTCCAAGGCCTCGTCCAAGGCCTGTTCGCCCGGTCCCCGAGCCATCCCCCCGAGGAGGCACAAGCATGAGCCACACCACCGTGTTCATCATCCTGGACGCTGCGCGCACCGACTACCTGACCCCCGAGAACATGCCGTTCCTCCACGGGCTCAGCCAGGACGCCCTGACCGGCAGCGTCGAGAGCCCACCCGGCTTCGCCCAGCGCACCGTCCTGTTCAGCGGCCGCTACCCTGACACCTCGGGCAAGTTCAGCGCGTTCGTCTACGATCCCGACGACAGCCCGTTCTCCTGGGTCGACCGCTTGGGCCCTTTGCGAAGCTTGATCCGACCCAAGAAGGCCCTCTACCCGGCCCGCCTGGCCATCGACACGGTCACCGGCTGGCTCACCGAGGCCTACCACACCGATCCCGCGTGGATCCCGCCCCGGGTCCTGCCCTTCTTCCGGCCCTGCGAGGACATGGAACCCATCGACGCTCCCGGCGCCCTGGGGGCTCCCAGCCTCTTCGATCTCTGCCGTCAGGACGCGCTGACCTACCGCTACATCGGCCACCCCATCAGCGGCGACGACGACAGGGTCTGCCAGGTCCTGACCCGCGAGCTCCGGGACAGCGCCCCCAACGACGTCTACATCGCCCAGTTCAGCGCCACCGACGAGGAGGCCCACCACCACGGGCCCCACAGCCAACACATGCAAGAGCACGTCCTGCCCGAGATCGACGCCAAGCTGGCCAGCGTCCACGCTGCCCTGGACGCCGGGTACGATACGTGGGACCTGTTCATCCTGGGCGACCACGGCATGGCCCCGGTCGACCAGCGCGTCGACGTCCTCGGCGACCTCGACCGCCTGGACGTCGAGCCCGGCGAGGACTACGTCGCCTTCGTCAACAGCACCCTGACCGTCTTCTGGTACCTGTCCCCGGCCGGCATGGAG
>CAZBKU010000078.1:0-3657 GCA_964492585.1 uncultured Thermoplasmatales archaeon
GGTCGGCGCCCTCGGTGAGGGCGTGGAGCTCGTCGATCGAAACGGCTCGACGGAAGGACACAGGGCCCCGCCTAGGGGGACCCCCGGGTAAAGCTCCCTCCGGTGGACCGTTCGACGCGGCATCACACCGGTGGCTTGGATGGTCGAGCCGCCGTGTGTGTCGTTCCGAGGCAGGACCGGGAAGCTTGATGAGGTCGCCCGGGCCTGCGGGGTTGGTCGTCATGTCCCGGTTCGAGAACATCGCCAAGGGCCTCGGCACGGTCGTGTTCGCCTCGGTAGTGATCATCCTGCTGTCCATCGTGTACTTCGTCGTGACCGCCTGGATCGTCAGCTTCGGGGCCAACGTGGCCACGGGCAACCAGCCGTCTGCCGACTTCGTCGCCCTGGCTGCCGCCATCTTGACGTTCGGTGGCCTGGCTGGCTCCTCGGTCCGGGCCATGGGGCCCACCGAGTCCTCCTCCAGCGGTGACGACGACTACGCGGGCCAAGAGGTCGCCTGACACGCACGTCAGCATCCCACGGGGAGCCCCGGTTCACAGGGGCCTGTCGGGGTCCGCGCCGTCGGGGTTGGCCTCGGCCAGGTCCAGGTCGTCCTTGACCTCGGCGGCCAACCGCTCGGCGTCGTCCTGGGGTAGATCCAGGCGTTGGCGGACCGCCTCGAGCATCCGGGCCTCCTTGTCGGTGAGGTCCCCGTCGGCCCAGGCGATGGTCAGCTGTTCCCGGTAGGCGCTCACGCGTTCAGCCCGGGCCATGTCCTCGGGGGCTTGGACATCGGGTAGGATGGCCGTGGTCGCCCGCTGGGCCAACAGCTGGATCGGGTGGAGCAGGAGCCCGATGGCGGCGGCTGCCAGGAACCCCAAGAGGTCGCCCTGCACCGGGACGACCAGTTCGAGGCCCTCGCTGACCACCAGGAACCCGGCGCCGACGAACCCGGCCAGGGTGCTGTGCTCCAGGGCTCCTTTGAGCTTGAGATCCAGGCCGAAGAGCTGGTGGCGCAGGAGCGTGTAGGCCACCACCAGGGGCAGCACCGTGTCCCACAGGCCCTCGAAGACGCTGGGCAACGACAACCGGCCGCCAGCCCCGCCGGACAAGAACGCCCAGGCCGCCACGACCCCGGTGACCACGGGGAGCGCCAGGGCGGCCAGGAGCCGACCTAGCATGCTGGCGCTGACCGGGCCCGTGTCCTCCAGAAGCCAGAACGCCCACCGGCCGACCAGCAACCCTACCGGGATCAAGGCCAGGTCGACCAGGAGGTGGCTGGCCACGAAGAACGGTCCAAGGTTGGTCAACGCGGTCCCGCCGTCCCCCAGGAGGGTGAGGCCTACGTCGAAGGCGGCCACCTCGAAGATGGCCAGGTGCAACGGCGACAGGGAGAACGCCATGGCGATCAGGAGGAACGACCGGGCCACCGGCGGCTCGACCCGGGTGGCCTCCCAGCCCAACAGCAAGGCCACCAGGGCATAGCTCAGGTAGGTCAGCCCGGAGAACATGAACAACGGGCCCGGCCGGCCCCCGGCCCGCCACAGGCCCGGTTCGAGGATGTAGGCGATCTCGAAGAGGGCCAGGACCCCGAACAAGGCCAACGTCGGCAACCGACCGTCCTGCTCCCGCAGGTAGGTCTCCCGGTAGATGAACCCGAAGTACACGGCCACGAAGGGCACCGCGATGTGCAGGGCCGGGACCACGGCCTCGGCCCACCCGGCCACCTGACCCAGCCATCCCCCGGGCTGGGCGATGGCCTGGTTGTGGAACAGAGCCAGGGCGATGGCCAGCAAGCCCCGGACGCCCAGGAACACGGCGAAGGCCCGGTTGACCCGGCTGCCCTCGTCCAACCGGACCAGCCAGGCCGCCAGGGCCAGCAGGACCAGGCCGGCGGCCAGCCACGGCAGGACCTCCAGGCTCAGGGTCAGGGCCATCGGGCGGCCTATCGCCACGGCGGGCAAGAACCTTGGCCTCGCGCACCAGCCTGCTGGCTGATGGGGGTGACGGTGTGGCCGGCCCTCAGCGGCCCCGTCGTCATCCGCTGGCGCGTCAGCGGGGTGAGGGCGGGCCGGCCAGGACGGCCAACCCCGGCCTGGGGTTTAGCCTTGGTGGCCTCACCGGTGGAGACGTTCGTAGCTCAGGGCGAACCCGGCGGTGTCCTCGGCGGCTAGCGTGGTGTCCCAGACGACGGTGTCCCCGCTGGCTCGTGTCGGCTCCGGCGAGGTATCCAGCAGGTTGACCCGGTGGGTCGGGAAGGTGAGCTGGGCCTGGAGGTCGACGGTCTCGCCGCTGGCCTTGTGGTTCTCGACGGTCAACCGGTAGCTCCGGGTCTCCTCCTCGGCGCTGGTGCTGATGTCGGTCAGGGTCAACCGGGCGGTGACCTCGGTGGATCTGGCCGCGGTCAGGTTAACCGTCTCCCCGGCCGGCACGCCCTGCATCACGTCCTCGCCGACCCAGGTTCCCTCCTTGTAGAACCGCATGATGCCCGGGGGCAGGGGTTCCTCGAAGGTGTTCTCGACCTCGTAGCGCTCGAGCACGTCCAGGCTCCGATCGTCGCCCTGGGTCGAGCCGAACCCTGTGGAGGTGCGGACCTGGTGGTAGTGGCGCTGGATGTCCAGCTGGCCGGCGCGCACCGGGAGGCGGACCGTCTGGCCCTTGGTGAGGTTGATCTCACCGTCCAGGCTGTACCGGTGGAGCTCGCCCAGGGGGACGCTGTCGCCCACCCGGACGTCGTAACTGGCCGCGGCGTCGGCGCCAGCCGCGCCGCTCTCGAAGGCGGCATCCCGGTGGAAGCGATCATCGCTTGGTTGTGCCACCACGTTGGGCTCACCGGCCACGAGATCCAGGCTGACGTTGGTCCAGGTGTGCAGGCCGGTCAGCGTGGCGAAGAAGGTGGTCTGCCCCGTCTCCAGGTCCATGTGGTAGTTGGGTGTCCAGCTGGGCCCGCGGGCCAGGTAGGTCACCCGGATCGTCTGTTCGCCGCCGGGGGCCTGGGCCAGGATGCCGATCCGGCTGGACGTCGGGTCGGCCTGGGAGATGTCCTGGCCGAGGACCTCGACAGCCTCGATCTGGTCGCCGGCCACCAGGGTCGTGTTGCCGTCCCGACTGAGGACCAGACTGTCGCCCTGCCGAGCCACCAGGGTCCCCTGGTAGGACCGATCCTCGACGTGGACGACGACCTCGTCGCCCAACTGCATGGGGCCCGAGAGGCCCGGGGCGGCCCGGATCTCCTGGATGGCCACCTCGTCGTCCTGGCTCTCGATCCGGATCGAGTCGGTGATCGTGGTGGTCGGGACCGGGAGCTCCAGGATGACCTGGCCGTGGCTGGCGTTGAAGGTCCGCTCCAGCTCCACGAAGGCCAGACCGTTCTGGTAGAGGGTGACCCTGTCGGCGGCATCCCTCTCCTGGCTCAGGGGGACCTGGGGTGGCCCGCCCTGGCCGGCGAAGAAGGCGGCCACGGCCACGGACGCGAGCATGGCGAAGGCGAGCAGGATGGCGAGGGTACGTCGACGCATGCCCCTGCATCTACCCGGGACCCTCATGCCTTGCTCGGTCCTGTTCGGTCGGGACCGAACCAGACCCGTGGCCTGACCGAGGCAAGGGCCTGGCTTAGAACGCCAGGGTCTCCCGGATCCCGTCCTTCGCCACGTGGATGTCCCGGATCAGCTCGTACGG